>JAOUIM010000036.1 GCA_029884035.1 Aquincola sp.
CAGTCCACGGCGATTCGATGTTCACAAGGTCTGCTCGGGCAACAAGCCGAACGGGTTCTCGCGGCGGATCAGGACGAGCCAGATCTCGGCCAGGTACTGCAGGCACAGCAGTGCCAGCCCCACCGGCACGGCCAGGTAGGGGATCCACAACCGGGCCCGCCACATCGACGAGGTGGTCTGGTTGAGCGCCCACACTTCGTGCCACCACGGGATCGCGGCGTAGAGGAAGAACAGGCAGAAGGCCAGACCGACCACACTGCCCGCGAAGTGCAGCACGCGCCGAGCCGGCACGGTCACCATCAGCGGCAGCACATCGACCGCGACATGGCCGCGCGTGAGCAGGATGTACGGCGCCCCGAGAAACGTGGCGGCCACCAGCGCAAACGTCACGAACTCCGTCTGCCAAATGGACGACTGGTGCAGCACGGCGCGCACGAACACCATGTGGCACACGACCCCGATCGAGATCAGGATCAGGGCTGCGGCCAACACACCGAACAGCCGCGAGAGCGCATGGACCGCCGCCACCCACAGCGGCGGGTCCGTGTCGCTACTTGACACTCAGCGCCTTCTCGATCAGTTCCTTGCCGCCGGGCACCTTCTCGGCAAAGACCTTGTACGACGTCTTCTGCGCCACCGAACGCCACGCTTCGGCATCGGCGTCGCTGAGCGTGACCACCTCGACCTTGTTCTTCTTGAAGGCCTCGACCATTTCGTCGTCGAGCTTCTTCGACTCGGACTCGAAGTACGCCTCGGCCTTCTTCGACGCCGCGGTCAGCGCCTTCTTCTGCGCATCGTTGAGCTTGTCCCAGCTCTTCTTCGAGATCAGCACCGGCTCGTACATGAACCACAGCGCGTTGTCACCGGGTGCCGTCAGGCACTTGAGCTGCTCGTAGAGCCGGAACGACACGAAACTGCCCGACGAGGTGTCGGTGGCGGTGGCCACGCCCTGTTGCAGCGCGTTGTAGACCTCGCTCGACGGGATCGAAACGATCGACGCACCGGCACCGGCCCACATCTGCGAGAAGGTGGCGCCTGCGGAGCGGAACTTCTGACCCGCGGCATCCTCGGGCTTGCGCACGCACTTGTCCTTGGCGCCGAAGGCACCGGCCAGCCAGGCATCGGCCAGCACGTGCACGCCGCCATCTTCGATGATCTTCTTGATGTCCTGCATGAACGGCGACGCGTTGAGTCGCTTCGCATGGCCGTGGCTCTTCACCAGGCCCGGCATCAGCGTCGCGCCGAACTGCGGGTGGAAGCCGGAGGCGTAGTCAAGCGGAAACGAGGTCATGTCGATCTGACCGGTCAGCATCGCCTTCCACTGCTCCTGGGCCTTGACCAGGCTCGAGCCCGGGAACACCTTGATCTCCACGCCGACGTTGGCGGCCGCCACGTCCTTGGCGATCATCTGCACCATCTCGTCGCGCACGTCGCCCTTGCCACCCGGGAACTGGTGCGACGCCTTGAGCGTCACGTCGGCCGCGAATGCTGCGCCCGACCCGAAGGCGCCGAGGATCAGACCCGCCAGGGTCTTTGCGAGGAATCGTTGATGCATGGTGCTTGGCTCCGTGGCTGTCGTTGAGGGCGAACGAAGGGGCATCGCTCGTCGCGCGCGAGCGCGCAATGATGCGCGCTCCGGCAGGACCGCTTGCTTTCTCGTTGCGCAGCTCTTCGCCGCACCGGTCCCTGGTTGAAATTCTAGGCAGTGCCCGGTCCGGATCCCTAGGTAGATTCCGCACGCAACTCGGTGCGTCGGCTCACCAGGAGGCGCCTCGCGGCAACCTCACGAACACCGTGCGCGCGGGCCCACGCCCAGGTTCGCGGGCTGCTTTCGGGTCGTCGCGACGGTTCAAGACGCGGCGGATTTGAACAGGTGCTCGCCCGACATTTCAAGCCGTGGCCCGCCCGCGTCGGCGCGCGGCGAGGAGGAGCCCCTGGATCCACAGCGCCGATTGCGACGTGGTCTCGCCGAAGGTCTGGGCCTGGTGGCGCAGGCCGATGGCCACGCGCCCCGTCCACCAGATGGTCCGTCCATTGCCAGGCAAGGTCACCGGGCCGGTATAGCCGTCGGGAACCTCCACCGCGGGCGCGTCGCGATGGAAGTGAATGGGCGTGCTCTTCGACATGGACGGACTCCTGAATTCCGCGACAGCCCATGATCGAAACGCGCGCCCGGTTCGCCATCGCCGCGAACCGGGGGGTCGTCGCGTCCGAGCGTCGTCACCCCCAAAGACAAACGCCCGCAGTCGCGGGCGTTTGTTGCGAGCGCGGTGTAACCCGCGCGTTTCAACCTAGGGGGGGGTCAGCGCACGACGGCGATCTGCTCGCGCTTGCCACCCTTGTAGGTGAACAGGGTCAGCGCGCCGTTCTTGATGTCACCCTTCTCGTCGAACGCGATCGTGCCGGTCACGCCCTTGTAGCCGCTGGTCTTGGCAAGCACCGGCAGGTACTTCGCGGGATCGGACGAACCGGCCTTGACCATCGAAGCAACCATCACATTCAGGGCGTCATAGACGTACGGCGCGTACAGCTGCACTTCAATGCCGAACTTCTTCTTGTAAGCGACCCGGAAATCTTCCATCGACTTCTTGGCTTCGCCTTCGACACCGCCCGCCTCGGCGCACACGACCTGGCCGTCGCCCATCGTGCCGGCGGACAGCTTGGGCAGCTCGCCTGAACAGATACCGTCGCCACCCATGAACTTGGCCTTGATGCCGAGCTGCTGCATCTGGCGCAGCATCGGGCCGGCGACCGCATCCATGCCGCCGAAGAACACCACGTCGGGGTTCTTCGCCTTGATAGAGGTCAGGATGGCGGTGAAGTCGGTGGCCTTGTCGTTGGTGAACTCGCGCGCCACGGTCTTGCCGCCGGCGGCCTTGACGCCCTTCTCGAACTCGTCGGCCACGCCCTGGCCGTAGGCGGTGCGGTCGTCGATCACGGCAATCGACTTGCCCTTGACTTCCTTGACCGCGTACTTGCCCAGCGTGCCACCCAGGTGCACGTCATCGGCCACGACGCGGAAGGTGGTCTTGTAGCCCTGGCGCGTGTACTTCGGGTTGGTTGCCGACGGGCTGATCTGCGGGATGCCAGCGTCGCTGTAGATCTTCGATGCCGGGATCGAGGTACCTGAGTTGAGGTGCCCGATCACGCCGCTGACCTTGCTGTCGACCAGCTTCTGAGCGGCGGCAGTGCCCTGCTTCGGGTCGGCGCCGTCGTCTTCGGCGAGCAGCTCGAACTTGACCTTCTTGCCGCCAATGGTCACGCCCTTGGCGTTCAGATCATCGACGGCCATACGGGCGCCATTTTCATTGTCCTTGCCCAGGTGCGCGATCGCGCCGCTGGTGGGGCCGACGTGACCGATCTTGATGACCATGTCCTGGGCACTGGCCGTGCCAGCGATGAAGGCGGCGGCAGCGACGATCGGGAGCATTCTGATTAGCATGAGGGAAACCTCCTGTTGAGGATGGGAGCGGTTGGCGGAAACGGGGATTGTCTCAGCGCGCAAGACGATACTGCAAAAGAACCCCGTGCCCGCATCGGGTATCTGCCTAAGCGCCTCATGAGCGCCAACGCTTGGCCGACCAGCCGCCAACGCCCCAACCCCCATGCGCGATGACGTCCTGCGTGTTTGCCCGCACTAGCGATCCAGTCGCACGCGCCGGGCCTCGGCCAGGGCATGCTGCACGAGGCCGGGCAGCTTGCCGTCGAGCTCGTCGCGCAGCGTGGCGGCCAGGCGCTCGCTCAGCGTCGGCATCGATTTGGCTACTGCAAGGCGGACTTCCACCTCCAGCCAGGAATGAAGACGGGGTCGCAGCGCCTCGACGATCGACGCCACGAGCGCGGCGTCGAGATCGGCAAGCGTAGGTGCAGTCAGCGGCGCCTTGGCGGCGGACCCGACGTCTTCGAGCGGCATCGAGTCGGGCGCGAGCGGCAACGGCTCGGTCGGCGCCATCGCCCGGTCGGACAGGTCGATGACCTCGGTCAGCGTCGGTGGGGTGACAGGGCGTTGGGTCACGGCAAGACGGTCCTGGCGCTCATCGTCTGTATCGGTGAATCGGCCGGCCAAGACATCGCGATTCAGGCCTCGACGCCGGCGACATGGTGCTTGAGTTCCACCGTTCCGGCCTGACCATAAAGACGCCAGCGCTCGCGCCCGGAGAGTCGATCCGCATCGTCGGCCTGAACCACCTCGACGACGCGCGTGAAAGTCTCCCAGCCCGGCACCATGTCGGGACCCAGATTCACCAGCACCTCGCGATGGGGCGCCTCGGTGGCGTCGTCCACCAGCCAGACCGGCGTGCGTACCAAGGCCGCCGGCACGCCTGCCCCGTGGCGCAGCCGCACATGAGGCAAGAACGACAGGGCGTCGAACGTCCACAGCGCCACGTCGAGTCGATCGAGCAAGTCGTGCCTGCCGCACACGGCCACGCGGGCCTGGGCAGCCTGCGACTTGCGTATGAGGCGGCAGCAATAGGCCACCTTGTCGGCCACGCCCGAATGGAACTCGACTGACATCTGCTCGCCGGTCCGTGTGCGTTCAGCCGCGCGCAAGGACGAAGTGGGTCAGCAAGCCGACCGGCCGCCCGGTTGCACCCTTGGCCGCACCGCTCTTCCACGCCGTGCCGGCAACATCGAGATGCGCCCAGGGGTATTTGGCGGCAAAGCGCTTGAGAAACATTGCCGCCGTGATCGCGCCCCCTGCGCGCGGACCCACATTGGCGACGTCGGCGAAATGGCTCTTCAGGACCTCGCCATACTCATCGTCCAGCGGCATGCGCCAGGCCGGATCCTGGGCGTGGCGGCTGGCCGCGAGCAGTTCAGCGGCCAGGGCCTCGTCCGCTGCGAAAAGGCCCGAGTGGTGGTGGCCGAGCGCGACCACGCACGCACCGGTCAGGGTCGCGATGTCGATCACCGCCGCCGGCTTGAATCGCTCGGCATAGGTCAATGCGTCGCACAAGATGAGGCGGCCCTCAGCGTCGGTGTTGAGGATCTCGATCGTCTGCCCCGACAGGCTCCTGACCACGTCGCCGGGCTTGATCGCGCGCCCGCTGGGCAGGTTTTCGCAAGCCGCGATCAGACCGATCACGTTGACCTTGGGCTTGATCTCGCCGATCGCGCGCAGCGTGCCGAGCACGCTGGCTGCACCGCCCATGTCGAATTTCATCTCGTCCATCTCGGCGGCGGGCTTGATGGAAATGCCGCCAGAGTCGAACGTGATTCCCTTGCCGACCAGCACGATCGGGGCCTTCGACTTGGCGGCGCCCTCGTAACGCACGACGATGAAGCGCGGCGGCTCGTCCGAGCCCTGGGCGACGGCCAGGAACGAGCCCATGCCGATCTTCTCGATCTGCCTGCGGTCGAACACCTCGACCTTCATGCCGTACTGCTTTGCGATGCGGCGGGCTTCCGAGGCCAGGAACGTCGGCGTCGCGTGATTGCCCGGCCGATTGGCGCACTCGCGCGCGACTTCGACCCCGGCGGCGATCGCGGCGCCGCGCTGCAGCCCCCGCGCCAACGACGCTGACTCCCTCCTGCCGCTGACCAGCACGACACGCGTCAGGCGCGGCGCAGCGGGCGCACTGGGCTTCGTGTGTCGGTACAGGTACACCGCGTCGCCCACCGCGGCAGCAAGTGCCTCGGCATGCGCATCGGTCATCGCATCGCCACCCACGCGCGCCACCGCAAGCGCGGTCACACCGAAGGCCTTGATTGCAGCCAGACCGCAGGCCACCGCGGCCTTGAACGCCGTGGGCGTCGGGTTCGGCGCACACACCAGGGTCAGGCGCGCGACCTGGCAACCAGCCGGGCGGTGAATGTAAAGGACGCGGTTGGGCTTGAATTCGAAGTCGCCCTGTGCCACCGCATCGCCCAGCAGCGCGCCCAGGGTCTTGTCGAGCGAGGGTGGCACCGAAGTTCCGACCACCACCACGAGCAGCGCATCCGCGATGACCGCACCGAGCCCGCCCGCGGGCATGGGCTGTGTCGTGAAGTCCATAATGAGAGCCGGTTTCTAGATGCGCTGATGTTATTCGATACCACGTTACGGAGAGACCTGTCGCGCACCTTCGGCGGAACGCTGGCCGTCATCCTGACCATCGTGTTGACGATGATGCTGATCCGTACGTTGGGCCAGGCCGCGGGAGGGGTGATCTCGCCGCAGGATGTGGTGCTGCTGCTGGGCTACACGGCGCTGGGCCACCTGCCTACGATGCTGGCGCTGTCGCTGTTCATCTCGGTCGTCGTCTGCCTGGGGCGCATGTACCGCGACAGCGAAATGGCGATCTGGATGGCCAGCGGCGTACCTTTGGTTCGTTTCGTGCAGCCAGTGCTTCGCACGAGCTGGATCGTGCTGCTGGTCGTTGCGCTGCTGGTGCTGTTCGTCTGGCCGTGGGGCAACAGCCAAAGCGCCGATCTGCGCGATCGCTACGAGCAGCGATCGGACCTGTCACGGGTGGCGCCCGGCGTGTTCCAAACCTCCCGCGATGGCCAGCGCGTCTTCTTTGTCGAGCGCGAGAACCCCGAGGCGATCTCCGCCCGGCAAGTCTTCATCCTGTCGCAGAACGGCACCCGCGAGTCGCTCACGACCGCCAAGGGCGGCCAGCTCGAAACCATCAATGGCCAGCGATGGCTGGTGCTCGACCGTGGCCAGCGCAACGAGTTCGACGCTGCCAACGGCGACAAGACACTGTCGAACTTCGAGTCCTACCGCGTGCTGACCGGCGAGCGCGCCCTGCAGCGAGCGCAGGCGCGCCCGCCTCGCGCGCTGCGCACCGAGGCCCTGCTTCGCGATCCCACGCTGCCTAACCAGGGCGAACTGGCTTGGCGCTTGGGGTTGCTGTTCGGCGCGACCAACCTTGTGCTGCTCGGCGTCGGCCTGTCGGCAAGCAACCCGCGGCGCGCCAGCAACTGGAACCTGATGTTCGCCTTGCTCGGATTCGTCGTGTACTACAACCTGATCAACCTGAGCCAGGCGTGGGTGGCGGGTGGCAAGGTCGGCTTGGGGCCGGCGCTGGCGCTGACGCACGGCGGCGCCTTCATGCTGGCGCTGTCGCTGCTGTGGTGGCGGGACCACGCGCAGGTCTTCAGCCTGCGACCACGCCGCGCCGCGGGCGCCTGAGGCGATCACCGAGATGAAGACCGTGCGCCGCCTCCTGTACCGAGCGATCGTCGGTGCGGTCGCGTTCGTGACGATCGCGTTCTTGTCGCTGTTCTTCTTCATCGACTTCGTCGACGAACTTCAGGACGTCGGCAAGGGCGGCTTCACGCTGATGCACGCCGTGCTGTCCTCGCTTCTCGACATGCCGGGGCACTTCTACGAGCTGTTCCCGATCACCGTCCTGATCGGCACCATCTTTGCGCTGGCACGCATGGCGCAGACTTCGGAATTCACGATCCTGCGCACCGGCGGTCTGGGACCCGGTCGCGCGCTGGGGTTGCTGACCCTGCTGGCTGCCGGCTTTGCGGTGGTCAGTTTCCTGGTTGGTGACTATGTCGCACCCTGGAGCGAACGCGAGGGCGTGTTGCTCAAGGCTGGCGTGCAAGGTGGACGACAGCTCGGACGCACTGGTGCCTGGCTGAAGGACCGGCGGACCACGGTCGATGGCAGGGAGCTCAACGTGTCGGTGAACGTGCGTCGCACCACGCCGGATGGCGTACTCGAGGAAGTTCGCATCTTCGAGGTCGACGTCGACAGCAGATTGGTTGCCCGCGTGGCCGCGCGCACCGCCCGCATCGGCAAGGGCTACTGGCTGCTCGACGACGTGCGTGTGACCGAGTGGCCCTCGGTGGGACCCGCCGCCACCGCGGCATCGGCACCGGTGGCGGTGCTCGAGCGCCACCTCGATCAGGCGCGGTGGCCCACCAGCCTCGACGCCGGCGTCGTCGCGGCGGCGGTACTGCCGGTGTCGACGATGACGACGATCGATCTGTGGCGCTACAGCCGGCACCTGGCCAACCAGGAACAGGCGGCGCAGCGTCACTCGATCCAGTTCTGGAAGAAGGCGTTGTATCCGCTGGCCTGCATCGTGATGGTGGCGCTGGCGCTTCCATTTGCCTACCTGCAGGCGCGGCGTGGGGGCATCAGCGCCATGGTGTTCGGCGGCATCATGCTTGGCATCAGTTTCGTGCTGCTGAACAACGTGGCCGGCCACCTCGGAGTGCTTCGCGACTGGACCCCCTGGGTGGTCGCAGCTGCGCCGAGCGTGCTGTATCTGCTGTTGTCGATGGCTGCCTTCGCCTGGCTCGTGAGATACCGATGAGCAACGGACTCGTTCTCTTTGCCCACGGCGCGCGCGATCCGCGCTGGGCCGATCCGTTCCACGCCATCGTCGCGGCCGTGCGCGCGCGGCAACCGGGTCTGGCCGTGAGGCTCGCCTATCTCGAGATCATGGCGCCCGACCTCGGGAGCGCGGTCGATGCGCTGGTCGCCGAGGGCTGCACACGCATCGACGTCGTACCGCTGTTCCTCGGCACGGGCGGTCATCTGCGGCGCGACCTGCCACCGCTGGTCGACCAGGCCGCCGCGCGGCACTCGGGTGTGGTCGTCACGCTGCACCGTGCGGCGGGGGAAGCGCCAGCAGTAATTACCGCGCTTGCGGATCACGCCATCGCCGTCTCGACCGAATGAACCCATCCGAGCTTCCATCGCTGGCTGCGCCTCGCCAGGGTGATCACCCTCCTTCGAGCGGCCCGGCGAAAGCGCAATGAACCTGCACCAATTCCGATTCGTCCAGGAAGCGGTGCGCCGCGGACTCAACCTGACCGAGACCGCCAAGGCGCTGCACACGTCGCAACCCGGCGTGAGCAAGGCGATCCTCGAACTCGAGGAAGAGCTCGGCATAGACATCTTTGCGCGCCACGGCAAGCGCCTGCGACGCATCACCGAGCCCGGTGAACAGGTGCTGCGGTCGATCGAAATCATCATGCGCGAGGTCGGCAACCTCAAGCGCATCGGCGACGAGTTCAGCAAGCAGGAGGCCGGTCACCTCTCGATCGCCACCACGCACACGCAGGCACGCTACGTACTGCCCGAGCCCGTCACGCTGCTGCGCCGGCGCTACCCCAAGGTCAAGGTCGCGCTGCACCAGGGCACGCCAGAGCAGGTGGCGCAGATGCTGCTCGAAGAACGCGCCGACATCGGCCTGGCGACCGAGTCGCTCGCCAGCTTCGACGATCTCGTCACCTTGCCCTGCTACTCCTGGCAGCACGTGATGGTGGTGCCGGCTGCGCATCCGCTCGCCGCGGTGGAGCGCCCGACGCTCGAGCAGCTCGCGGCGGTGCCGCTGGTCAGCTACCACCCTTCGTTCACTGGTCGCACGCGCATCGACGCGGCGTTCGAGCGCATGCGGCTCAAGCCCGAGATCGTGCTCGAGGCGATCGACTCGGACGTGATCAAGACCTATGTCCGCTCCGGCCTGGGGGTGGGTATCGTCGCCGAGATGGCCACTCGCGACGAGCCGGCCGGCGGCGATCTCGTGTCGCGGCCCGTGGGGTACCTGTTCGGTGACAACGTGTCGCGCGTCGCCTTCAAGCGCGGCGCCTATCTGCGCAGCTTCGTCTATACCTTCGCCGAACTACTTTCCGAACGCCTGACCCGCGCGCTCATTGTCAAGGCGATGAGCGGGCACAGCGAGTCGGCCGATGACCCCGCACTGTGATGACCACCCCTCGCACGCCCCCCATTGCCACACGCCTGCCCGCCGTCGGCACGACCATCTTCACTGTGATGTCGGCGCTGGCCGCGCAGCACGGTGCGGTCAACCTCGGGCAGGGCTTTCCGGACTTCGACTGCGATCCGAAGCTGCTCGACGCGGTCGACGCCGCGATGCGCGCCGGCCACAACCAGTACCCGCCGATGGCCGGCATCGGCGCGCTGCGCGAGGCCGTGGCGGCAAAGATCCAACGGCTGTACGGCCGCACCTACGACCCCGGGGCCGAGATCACGATCACCGCCGGCGCGACGCAGGCGATCCTGACCGCGGTCCTCGCCGTCGTCCACCCGGGCGACGAGGTGATCGTGCTCGAGCCCTGCTACGACAGCTACGTCCCCAACATCGAACTTGCGGGCGGCACCGTCGTACGTGTGGCACTGACGCCCGGCAGTTTTCGCCCCGACTTCGGTGCGATCGCCGCCGCGCTGACCCCTCGCACGCGCGCGATCATCGTGAACAGCCCTCACAACCCGAGCGGGACGATCTGGCGCGCCGACGACATGGCGCGGCTGGCCGCCCTTCTCGATCCGACCGACACGCTGCTGATCAGCGATGAGGTCTACGAGCACATGGTCTACGATGGCGACGAGCACGCCAGCGCCTCGTCGCACCCGACCCTGGCGGCGCGCAGCTTCGTCGTCTCGAGCTTCGGCAAGACCTTCCACGTCACCGGCTGGAAAGTCGGCACCGTCGCGGCACCCGCGCCCTTGATGGCGGAGTTCCGCAAGGTGCACCAGTTCAATGTCTTCACGGTGAACACACCGATGCAGCACGCGTTGGCGGCTTACCTGAAAGACCCCGCACCGTACCTGGGCCTCGCCGGGTTCTACCAGGCCAAACGCGACCTGTTCCGCGCCGGCCTTGCATCGACGCGTCTGCGACTGCTGCCCAGCGAGGGCACGTACTTCCAGTGCGTCGACTATGCGGCGGCAAGCGAGCTCGGCGAGGAGTCATTCTGCCGCTGGCTCACCAGCGATATCGGCGTCGCAGCGATCCCGCTGTCGGCGTTCTATGCCGACGGCCGCGACCAGCGGATCGCACGCCTTTGCTTTGCCAAGCGCGACGACACCTTGCGCCTCGCGCTCGAACGGCTCGCCAGCGTCTAGCCGGCGCGGCGCTCGCCTACTCGCGCCGGTGGTCGCCTGGGTCGTCGGACCACAGGTCCTGGCCCTTGTCGGACGGCTTGGCGGGCTCGCCACCCAGGTCCAACTCGATCTCGGGTGTGGCCGCGGACGGCGGCGGCGCCTCGGCGTGCGTGGTCAGGTCCAGGTCGAGCGAGACCGCCTCGCCGGCATTGAACTCAGGCCGCAGGACGATCGTGCCCTCGGGCACCGGCGCTGCAGCGCCTCCGATCGGCAGCAGTACATCGACGTCGCTCGCCGCGGCGTCGGGTTCACCGCCCTGGTGCAGGTCGCGGGCGAGTTGGTACAGGAAGAGCAATTCCTGGTACGCGGGCAGGTCGAACATCTCGGCGCCGGCACCTCGGCGGAACAGCAAGGCCTCGAGTTCGGCCATCGCGTCCAGTGACGTCGGCCATGCGTGCTGGATGCGGCCAACCACGAGCGGGTATTCCTCGAGCGAGCGGCCGGTCTTCGGATCGGTCTGCCAATCGGGCGCGATGCTGTTGAATCGCTGGTTGAAGCGCACGCGCGTGCGCTCGTACGCCTCGCGGTCGCCCCGGCGACGATGAATCTCGAGCAGCTTGAGGAACGGCAGCGGTGTGCCGCCGCCGGTGCTGCGCAAGTGCGCCATCAGAAGGTCGACCGCCGACTCGTCATGCCCGAGCGCGATGAAGAAGTCCGCCTGCTGCTCGAGGTCGATTTGCTCGTCGACCGTCACTGCACGCTGGCTTTCGGTTTCCGGCGGTGGCGCGGGCGGGATCGTAACCGCCACCGGCGCAGCCACCGTCGGCGGCGAGATCAGCGAGTCCAGCCCCACCCCACCAGCGGCGCGCGGGTCCTTGATGAGCGGCGCCGGAGCCGACGGAACAGGCTGCGGCACGCGCGTCGAGGGCCGCAGCGTCGAGTTCTGGAATGCCGAGTCGTCACTCGCCGGTGCAGCCACGGATGCGGGCCCGTGGTCCCACCAGACTTCGCGCTGTGCGCCGCGCCGCGGTTGCCGCGAGCGCCAGGCCAGCGTGACCGCGATCAGCGCCAGCACCGCAGTGGCAGCCATCAGCAGCGGGGTCAACCAGTCTTGTCTGCGGCGCTGGGCTTGATCCTGCTCGATCTGCTGGCGCAACTGGACCAGCGCGTCGGTCTGCGCCTTCGCCTCGGCGCGGATGCGGACCAACTCGGCCTCCATGTCGCGCATGCGTTGCTGAGCGGCCGACGCCGCGGCTTCCGCCTCGACGGCGCGCGCTTGTGCAGCGAGCGTCTGCGCCTGCGCAGCCGATGCCTGAGCGTCGGCGGCCTGAGGCACCGAGGCCTGCGCCACGGATAGTTGCGGCCTGTCGAGTTGCAGCCGCGGCTTGCCTTCGCTGGCTGGCGCTTCGGCCTTGGGCCGCGCCGCGGCTGCGCGCGGCGTGGCCGCCGGCTTGCGCGTGTCCGAGGTCGGCGCGGTAACGGGCGTCGCAGTGCTCGCCTCGGCAGGACGGGAGGCGGCGGCGCGGGTGGCGCGTGATGGCACGGCTGGCCGGGTCGCCCGCGGAGCCGTCACTGCGGGCGCTTGGGTTGGCGCGTCGTCGGGCGGCGTCATCGAAGCCGGCGCCGTGGACGCAGCCGCCGTCGCTGCCGGCGGCGACGGATTCGCCTGGGCAGTCGACACCAGGGGCGGATCGGCCAACAGCACCAGTGTTCGCGTCATGCGGGTGGGGCAACCCGCCGACAACGTGACGGTAACCACGGGTTCGTCGATCGGCACCGTGGTCACGACACGCATCACGGCTTCGCTTGGGTCACGTCCCGCTGTCACCCGGACCCGCACGGTGTTGGGCGTCAGGCGGGATTCGCCCGAGACCACCTCGGCACCGACACACCCAGGCGGCAGGGTCTCACCCTCACCGAGCGACACCGGTACCGCGATGTTCAGGGGCTGCCCCAACAGGGTCTGGGCGCGCAGATCGCCGAAACCCAGCGCCAATGCCGGCACGCAGGCGATGGTCAGACACCATCCCACCATCCAGAACCGGAGCGAACCGTTTCCCATTCCTCTGTGTGTGCTCTTCTTGCGGGTCACCTCGGGCACGAGGCGGTCGAGGGTGACAGTATGTGACGTGGCACTCTAGCACGGGGGATGCGGCACGCAGACCCTGCAACAGGGGTTGGCGCGCGAGGGCGTGACATCGACACACCCTCCGACTCGGCGGGGCCAGGTCGCTTCGCGTGGCCCACAATCACCGATCAACGCCGCGCGCATCGCCTGGCTGTCGCCCGCACGAACAGGAACAGTGACGACACTCACGCCAATGCCCGCCGGGAAGAGCACTCCGCCCCTGCCGAGGCCTCATTGATCGAAAGCATGGACCAGTTCACCGGTACCCGGGCCGTTTCGGAGCAGCACGCCTTTGATCTAGGCGTGCTGGCTGACTGGCTCGCCACCAGGATCGACGGCTTCACCGGGCCTGTCACTGTCGAGCAGTTCAAGGGCGGCCAGAGCAACCCCACGTTCAAGCTCCTGACACCGGACCGGGCCTACGTCATGCGCGCCAAGCCCGGCCCGGTGGCCCGGTTGCTGCCCTCGGCGCATGCGATCGAGCGCGAGTACCGTGTCATGAAGGCGCTTGCCGGGCAGGGGGTGCCGGTGCCCGAAATGCTCGCACTGTGCGAGGACGAGGCGGTGATCGGCCGCGCGTTCTACATCATGTCCTTCGTCGAGGGCCGCGTGCTGTGGAACCAGGCACTGCCCGATGCGAGCCCGGCCGAGCGGGGTGCCATCTACGACGAGATGAACCGCGTCATAGCCACATTGCATACGGTCGACGTGGCCGCGGCCGGACTGGCCGACTACGGCAAGCCCGGCAACTACTTCGAGCGCCAGATCTCGCGCTGGGGCAAGCAGTACCAGGCCTCGATCACGCAGCCCATCGACGCCATGGACCACCTGATGCGGTGGCTGCCCGCGCACATGCCTGCGAGCGCGCGCGACGCATCCAAGGTCGCGATCGTGCATGGCGACTACCGGCTCGACAACCTCGCCTTCCATCCCACCGAGCCGCGCATCCTGGCGGTGCTGGACTGGGAGCTGTCGACGATCGGTCATCCTCTGGCCGACTTCAGCTACCACTGCATGGCCTGGCACATCCCGCCGGGCACGTTCCGCGGCATCGGCGGGCTCGATCACCGCGCTCTGGGCATTCCGGCCGAGGCCGACTACGTGCGCCGCTACTGCGAACGCACGGGCCTGGCCAAGCCCGAGTCGCTAGCCGTCGATTGGAATTTCTACCTCGCGTACAACCTGTTCCGAATGGCAGCCATCCTGCAGGGCATCGCCAAGCGGGTCGAGGATGGAACGGCGTCGAGCGCACAGGCCAGGCAGGCCGGCGCGGGCGCACGACCGCTGGCAGAACTCGGTTGGCGCTTTGCGCAGAACTCCTGAAAGGACTGATCATGGACTTCAGCTACTCCGAGCGCACGCGCGCGTTACAGGCACGCGTCGCTGCCTTCATGGTCGAGCACGTGTACCCCGCCGAGCCCGACTACTGGCAGGAGCTCGAGGCCAACACGCGCGCGGGGCGGCGCTGGAGCCCGCTGCAGGTGATCGAGAGGCTCAAGCCGAAGGCGCGCGCCGCGGGGCTGTGGAACCTGTTCCTGCCGGAAAGCGACCTCGGCGCAGGCCTGACCAATGCCGAGTACGCGCCACTGGCCGAGATCATGGGCCGCGTGCCCTGGGCGAGCGAGGTGTTCAACTGCTCGGCGCCGGACACCGGCAACATGGAAGTGCTGGTGCGCTACGGCAGCCCCGAGCACAAGGAGCGCTGGTTGAAGCCCCTGCTCGCGGGCGAGATCCGCAGTGCGTTTGCGATGACAGAGCCGGCGGTGGCGTCGAGCGACGCCACCAACATCGAGGCCCGCATCGAGCGCCGCGGCGACGAATACGTCATCAACGGCCGCAAATGGTGGACCTCGGGTGCCGGCGATCCGCGCTGCGCCGTGATGATCTTCATGGGCAAGACCGACCCGTCCGCGCCGCGCCACTCACAGCAGTCGATGATCCTCGTGGCGATGGATGCGCCGGGCGTCAAGGTCCTGCGCCCGCTGTCGGTGTTCGGCTATGACGACGCGCCGCACGGTCACATGGAGGTGGATTTCGTCGACGTCCGCGTGCCGGCCTCGAGCATCCTGCTCGGCGAGGGCCGCGGCTTCGAGATCG
>JAOUIM010000037.1 GCA_029884035.1 Aquincola sp.
CCGATCAGCCAAAGGTGCCAGGGCGTTTTCATCGATGCATCCGTCATGGTGATCTCCAGCGCGGGACCGATCATGCCGGAAATCGTCTCCGGCAGCACGGGGCAAACGGGTGATCAGCGCTCTCGCCGGAGCGATCGGCTCGGGGTCGCTATGGCGAAGAGACGGTCCGGGCTGCAACGCGGCGAAGGTCATGCGGTCGATGCAGGTGACCTGCGCCCGCCTCACGCCATCGAGTGCCACAACGCCGCGCAGAAGTGACAGGCGCTGCCGCCCATCACGAACAGGTGCCACACGAAGTGCGCGTAGCGCACCTTGTTGTCGAACAGGTACACGACCGCGCCAGCGGTGTACGACACGCCGCCGGCCACCAGCCAGCCCAGGCCCGGCCCCGACATGCGCTCGACCAGGGGCGCGGCGGCCACCAGCGCCACCCAGCCCATCGCGACGTACAGGCCGGTCGACCACAGCGGGTGGCGCAGGCGGTCGAGCAGCTTGGCGGCCACGCCCACCGCGGCTGCCGCCCACACGATGCCGAACAGCGACCAGCCCCACGGGCCACCGAGCACGCCGAACAGGAAAGGCATGTAGCTGCCGGCGATGAACAGGTAGATCGACGCGTGGTCCAGCCGGTTGAGCCAAACCTTCGCGCGGCCCGGCGGCACCGCGTGGTACAGGGTCGAGACGAGATACAGCACGATCATCGTGCCGGCAAACAGGCTGGCGGCAACGACGTCCGCAGCGCCGCCCTGGCGCACCGCGTTGAGCACCAGGATCGGCAGCGCCGCCACGGCCAGCAGGCAAGCCAGCCCATGGCTCAGCGCATTGGCGAGTTCTTCGCCGAAGGTCTGGTCGCGGACCGTTGCGGTAGGGGCACTCATGTGCCGCATCGTACGCGCCGCGTGCAGCGCCGCGCCGCTCAGGCAGCGGCCTCGGTGGTCTTCGACGGCACGAAAGCATCCGAAAAGCAGAACTGCTCGCCCAGGCCATGCGCCAGGAAGTCGGGCACTGCCGCCTCGACCATCTTCACCGAGCCGCAGGCGTAGACCTCGTAGCCCGCCAGGTCGGGGTGGTCGGCGAGCATGGCCTCGTGCACGAGGCCGCGGCGGCCGGTCCAGGTGGCGTCGGGCTCGGACAGCACGGGCGTGAAGCGGAAGTTCGGGTGCTCGCGCTGCCAGCGTTCGACGAGCTCGACGAGGTACAGGTCCGCGCGCGTGCGCACGCCCCAGTACAGCTGCATCGGTCGCGCGATGCCGCGCGCGAACGCGTCCTCGACGATGCTCTTGATCGGCGCGAAACCAGTCGCGCCGGCCACGAAGAGGATTGGCCTTGCGCCGTCGTGGAGCGCGAAGCGGCCGAGCGGGCCTTCGAACTCGATCGCGTCGCCTTCCTTCATGGCCGTGAACACGGTGGTCGTGAAGCGTCCGCCGGGGATCCGGCGCACGTGCAGTTCGATGCCGGGTTCGTGCGGCGGGTTGGCGAACGAGAACGCGCGTCGTGCGCCGTCGGGCAGCACGATGTTGATGTACTGGCCCGCCGTGAAGGCCACGCGCTGGCCTTCGGGCAGCGCGACGTGGATGCGCATCAGGTCGTCCGACAGGCGCTGCATGCGCTCGATGCGGCCCTGCCAGCGCGCCGGCGCCGCTGCAGCGGCCGTCAGCGCCGCCACGCCCGCGACCTCGAGTTCGACGTCCTCGAGCGCGACCGCGCAGCACATCAGCACCTGGCCACGCGCGCGCATCGCCGCCGTCAATGCCGCAGGCTGGAAGGCACCGGGATCCACGCGCCCGTTGAGCACCGTGCAGGCGCACAGGCCGCAACCGCCGGCGCGGCAGTCGTAGGGCAGGGCGAGGCCGGCGCGCAACCCGGCATCGAGCAGCGTCTCGCCGCTACGCGCCGTGGTGCGTACCGGCCCGGGATGCAGCGTCAGCTGCAGTGTGGAGCGGCTTGCCCGGCGCGGCGGCAGCCAGGGCATCAGCGCGAGCAGCAGCGTGGCGCCGATCAGCAGGGCCCAGAGCCCACCGAGCGGCCAGGCGTAGATCAGCGGGTACGGCAGCAGCAGGAACCAGTCGAGATCCAGCGCCGTGGGCGCGCTGCGCAGGTCGGCCGGCCCCTGACTGGCTACGGGCGTGGCAATCGCCAGCACGAGCAGCGTGATCGCGAGTGCGAGCACGATCGGCCGCGGCGGCTGGGTGGCTGCCTTGGGCACGCGCTGCACGTGGATCCAGATCAGCAGCAGGGTCACCAGCGGCACGCCGATGTGCACGAACACCAGCAGCGAGAACAGCCGGTTGCTCACGTGCTCGGGGGCGATGAAGTTGCGGCTGAGGGTGCCGCCGAATCCGGGCAGCCAGTCGAGCCACTCGAAGCTGGCCTGCGTCACGAACTGCGCGAGGCGGTCCCACGGCAGCATGTAGCCGTTCGCGCCGGCGATGTAGACCAGCCACAGCAGCGCCACGCCGGTCAGCCACGAGAACCAGCGAAAGCCGCGCAGGCGGTCGAACGCGAAGTAGCGCACCAGATGGATCAGCATCGTCAGCACCATCGCGTCGGAGGCATGCCGGTGCACCGTGCGCATCACGCTGCCGAGGCCGAAACTGCCGTCCGTGATGGCCTGTACCGAGCGGTACGCGCCGTCCACGCTGGTGTCGAAGAAAGCGAACAGCACGAGACCGGTCGCGCCGACGATCCAGAACAGGAAGAAGCTGATCGCCCCGAGGTGGTACAGCGGGTTCAGGCGGTCGCCGAAGGCGCGATTGAACAGCGCCTCGGCGCGCATGAACGCCGCGCGCAGGGCACGCTGGATGAGGCCGGTCATCGTTGCATCAGTCGCTGCGATGCCGCATCGCACGCCACACCACGACCACGAAGAGCAGGCCGCCCGCGATCGCGAGCAGGCCGCCCAGTCCCATCAGGCCCATGCCGGCCACCTCGCCGGTGGAGCGCAGCACCTGCTCGGCGCCCGCGACCTTGCGCTGTACGCCGTAGCCACCCGACCACACGAGGCCGACGATGTGCATCAACTGCCCGATGCCGTACAGCCAGGGCTGGACCACGGGGCTGCGCCCGCTCGGCGCGGCGTAGCCGAGTTGCGGCAGCAGGTGGTAGACGATGCCCATCAGCGCCAGCGTGACGCCAACGATGCAGCCGTGGTAATGCGCCGGGATCTTGACGTTGCTGCCGCTGATCGTCAGGCCGATCACGCCGCCGGCGACGAACAGCAGCATCGATGCCAGCAGCGCCGCGCGCAGCGGGCGCTGGACCGGGCTCGACGGGCGGCGCGGCGCGATCGCGAACAGCACGGCGAGCGCCAGCGGTGCGATCGCCGCGCCGCCGCCCAGGCGCATGCCCCAGGTGTGCAGGTCGCGGTGCTCGACCGTGCTGACGTCGTGCATCAGGTAGGCCAGCGGCGTGACGAACACGCTCGCCAGCGCCACGGCAAACAGCAGCAGCACGACGCGCGGCGACAGCGGCACCCGCCCGCCGCAGGCGCGCGCCAGCGCGAGCCACGACACCAGCATCATCAGCGTCCAGGTGAACTGCAGCGCGTGGCCGCCGCCCCAGAAGGCGATCTCGTAGTAGGCCTTCGCGGGCAGGGAGACCGGCACCACCGCGAGAGACCACACGAACGCGATCAGCGCCACCGCTGCCGCGACCACGCTCGCGTGCAGGCCGAATCGCAGCGCACCGATGCCGTCGACCAGCGGGCCGACGGGCGCCGGCTGCAGCAGGCTGCGCAGCACGAGCAGCAACCCGCCCGCACCGAACACGAGGATGGCGGCGCGGAAGACCGCGCTGTCGAGCATCGGGATGTAGTTGGCCATCACGGCGGTGCCGGGGTCGACGAAAGCGGCTGCCGCCATCCCCAGTGCGCCCAGCGCACACAGCGCGAGCGAGCCGGGCCCGAGCCATTGCATCCATGCCGGCCCCGGGGCACGCAGGTTCAGGCTCCACAACAGGCCCGCGATCGCGACGAACCATACCAGCACCGACAGATCCACGTGCACCACCAGCGCGACGCGGAAGAAGTCGCCGGCCGGCAGCCAGGTGTTGATGCCCGGCGTGCGCGCCAGCACCAGCAGGATCGAGAACAGCCCCGATCCGACGAGCGCGACCAGCGCGAGCTTGAGCCAGGCACGTGCGAGAGCGCGCTGGCCCACGCTGGGCAACGCGTAGTCGGCCGGTGTGGACGCCGTGATCCGATCGGCAGCCGATGGCCCCGACAGCATGTTGCTGCGCAACCAGGACGCGAGAGTCGACGTGTTCATTGCAGGGTGATGCCGCCTTTCTCGGCGTCGAAGTCGATGACCAGCACCTGGCCGGGCGCGAGCGTCACGAGCGCCTCGCGCCGGTAGGGCGCCTCGCGTGCGCGCACGTCGTCGGACAGTTGCACGCTGATGCGGCGCTGGCCTGATGGCACGACCAGCCGTTCGTAGACTGCCGAAGCGCCGTCCCTGGACAGACCGCTGGGCGGCGCGCTGCGATCGAGCGAACGAACGCCGTCGACATCGACCTGCACCGTGATCGGCGACCGCTCGCGCGGACACACGGTGGGCGTGCGCATGTTGGGAGGCAGCCTCGCGAGCTCGGCATCGCTGAGCGAGCGGCAGTCGCCAACGGGCTTGCCCACACGCGTGAAGCTGAGCTTGATCAGCGCCTGGCCGGGACCGAGGGGGTGGTAGCGCGGCCATTGCGAAAACACGCCGATCGCCAGCGCGAACAGGCCGTACAGCGCCACCTGCCCGGCCCATGCGGCGGGTCCGAGCTTGACGGCGGGGCGATTCGCGGCTTCAGGCATGGCGCCAGCCGGGAGTGTCGGACACATCGGGCATGCGCTGCCCCAGGCGTTCGCGCAGCCGCTCGAGCGCACCGGCGAGCCGCGCGTGATCGCCCGGCCCGGCGAACGCGAGGTCGACCGGCCCGGCGCGCACCGCTGCGCGCAGGTGGGGCTCGCGCTGGCCGCGCAGGCGCTCGGCCGTCAGGCGCTCGCCGGTGCGGAATTCGCAGCCGCCCTCGCGGCAGGCGACCACGAGGACGCCAGCGGCGCCGTCGCGCAAGGCGTACTCGACGAACGAAGGGGGGAGTTGTCCGGCACACATGAGGCTGAAGGCGCTGACGTCGGCATGGTCGAGGCGTGTGAGGTCGGCGCCATGGTCGCAGCCGAAGACGACGATGCGGCGCTCGTCGCCCGCCGTGCGCAGGGCCTCACGCAGCTGCTGCCTCAGTTCGCCGACCGGCCGCTGCGGCATGTCGATGCCGGTCACCAGCGACGCCGCACTGCGAAACGGGGTGGACGATGGACAGGCGCCGGCGCAGATGCCGCAGCTCACGCACAGGTCGGCGTCGACGACCGCGAGTGTGCGGCCGACGCGCTGGTTGGGGTGCGGCACCATCGTGATGGCGGCATAGGGGCAATCGGCAAAACAGCGCTGGCAGCCGTTGCAGTTGGCCGGGTCGACCACCGCCGCCGGGCCCGATGCATCCCTTGCGCGCGACGGCAGGAAGGGCAGGGCAAACAGCAGCAGCCCCGCGCCGCCCACCAGCATCCAGACCGCGGCGGGCGACGTGGCGCCGGTCAGCGGGTGCACGAAGAGCACGATCCAGTCCAGGCGCAGCGACTCCGGCACGCGCGCCAGCGTTGCAGGGGCGTGGCTCGCGATCGGCACCGCGAGCGCCAGCGCGGCCAGCATCACGCCGAAGCCGAGCGCGAGTGCACGCGGCGGCCACACCGCCGGACGCGTGAGGCGCTGCACGTGGAACCACAGCCCGAACATCAGCAGCAGCGGCAGACCGATGTGCACGAAGATGAACAGAGAGAACAGCCGGTCGCTCACGGCGCCGGCGCCGAGGAAGTTGCGCGCCATCGGTGCGGACAGCAGCGGCAGCGCGTCGATCCATTCGGCGGTGGCGACCGCGGAGTACTGGCCCAGCTCGTCCCAGTTGATCCAGAAGCCGCCGATCGCGATTGCGAGCACGAAACCGATCAGCGGCACGCCGGTGAGCCACGCGAATCGTCGCACGCCCCGCGCGTGACCATGGAGCCACTCGCGAACCAGGTGCGCAGCGGTGGAGATGACCATCAGGTCGGCGGCGTAGCGGTGCACGCCGCGCAGCAGCACGCCGAGCCCGAACGGCGCGTCGGCCAGTGCATGGATCGAGCGCCAGGCGCCTGCCACGGAAGTGTCGAGCACGGTGTAGAGCACGACGCCGCTGGCTGCCAGCAACCAGAAGGCGAAGAAGGCGATGGCGCCGAGGTGGCGCAGCGGATTGAAGGCCGAACCGAAGGCGGCGTCGCCGATCCGCTCGGCCGCGCGCCACAGACTCAGGCCGTGCTGCCGGAGGGTTGCTGCGGAGGTGTCGCGCATGATCGCCTGCGTGCACGCCGCTGGTCACGCCATTCGAGCAGGAGGTAGATGAGCACGCTGAAGAAGAAGAGCGCGCCGCCGATGAGCTCGAAGATCAGCTTGTAGTCGTAACGGTACTCGCCGGTGTCGGGGTCGTAGATCGTGCAAAGGATGCGCACGCGTTCGGCCACCACCGCCAATGTCGAAGCGGCCGGTGGCGGCGGCGCATCGAGGATCAGCTGGCGCAGCGGCACGCCCAGCTGGTCGGCCCGCAGCCGATCGCCGTAGACCTGGGCATGGATGCGCCCGTCGGGCGCGACGACCGTCACCCCCAGCACATGATCGAAGCCGGCCGGCGTGGCCACGTAGCTGAAGCCGAAGGCGCGCGTCAGCGCCTCGACGCGATCGGCAGGCGGGCTCAGGAACTCCCAGTTCGCATGGTCGATGCGCTGCTGGGCGGCAAACGAACGCATCGCCTGCGGCGAATCGAAGGGCTGGTTGAAGCCGATGCTCACGACATTGAACTGGTGCGCACCGAGCATGCGCTCCAGGCCCTTGACGGCCTCGTCGAGCGCGCGCGTCTGCGTCGGGCAGACCTGGAAGCAGCCGGTGTAGATGAAGCTCACCAGCAACGGTTTGCCGCGGTAGTCGGCCAGCCGCACTGCGCGCCCCTGGCGGTCGAGCAGCGTGAGGTCGGGCACCGCGGTACCGAGCGCGGCCTCGCCGGCGCGCAGGGCCTCGCGCTCGTCGAGCGCGGGGACGGTGCCGGCCTCGCGGGCCGCCAGCGCGCCGGCCGCAAGCGCTAGCGCTGCCGCCAGCAGCGCACGACTCGCGCGCCAGGTCGGGGACGAGCAGGCCGTTCCATCAACGCATCGTCGCATCGAGAACCACCGCCGCGAGCAGCACGCTCAGCTGCACCATCGACGCGAAGAACGACGCCAGCGCCGTCCTGCGCTCGGGCTGCCGGGCCAACGCGTGCGTCTTGCGAAGGAAATGCGCGCCGCCGGCCAGTGCACCGACGAGGTAGACCCAGCCGGCGCCGAAGAAGACCGGCAGCAAGGAGACTGCCACGAGCAGCACTGCATTGGCGTGAACGATCCGCGCCGCACGCTCGACACCCACCACCACGGGCAGCATGGGCACGCCAGCCGCGGCGTACTCCGCCACATTGGCGATCGCCAGGCTCCAGAAATGCGGCGGCGTCCACAGGAAGAGCACCAGCGCGAGCAGCAGCGCCAGCGGGCCGATCTGCGGGTTCACCGCGGCCGCGCCGGCGAGCACCGCAAAGCTGCCCGCCGCGCCGCCGATCACGATGTTCCACGCGGTGCGGCGCTTCAGTCCGAGCGTGTAGACCAGGGCATAGGTCAGCGCGCCCAGCAGCACGAAGCCGGCGGACGCCACGTTGACGACGAACGCGGCCGTGCCGACGGCCAGCACCAGCAGCGCGCCGATCGCGCCCAGCCAGCCGCGGCTGCGCGGCAGCGCGCCGCTGGCGAACGCGCGTGTGCGCGTGCGTGCCATCAGGCGGTCGCTGTCCGCCTCGACATACTGGTTGAACGCGCCTGCGCTGGCCGAAGCCAGCAGCACCGACAGCGCGAGCACGAGCACCTGCAGCGCACCCAGCGAGCCCGCGGGAACGATCGCCATGCCGCCGAGCGCCGTGACCATGATGAGCACGGCGATGCGCAGCTTGAAGATGCCGAGCACGAGCCCCAGGCGGGTCCTTCCAAGCGACCGCCGCGGATCTGGCTCCGCCAGGCCGCGGGCGGTGCCCCCTTGAGGGGGAGCGGCGAAGCCGCCTCGGGGGTGGGTCATGACAGGCCCCAGAGAGTGGACAGGTACTTCCAGTTGATGAAGTAGTACAGGACGAAGGCGAGCAGGAACACCATCGCCAGCGTGAAGGTGCCCGGCGCGGCGAAGCCCATCGAGCCGGTCGTCTGTGCCGCGACCGTGGGCGCGGTGCGCGGGATTGCCGTGAAGGTCGCGGCCGATGCCCCGCCTTCGAGCTTGCGGCCCCACAGCAGCGAGCCCACCGTGACGTAGATGTAGATCGCGCCGCCGACGATCGCGATCACGCCGGTCAGACCGACCATGCCCATCATCAGATAGGCCGCGCCGGGCCATTCATAAGCCAAGGGCGAACCCTGGAAGGCCATGTCCCAGTGGCGACGCGAGACGCCCAGCGTGCCCGCACCCATCATCACGAGCACGAAGGCGTACATCGACAAGCCGAACAGATAGGGCTGCCACTGCGCCAGCTTGGGCGCGATCATCTCGCGGCGGAACAGCACCGGGATCAGCGTGTAGGTCAGCGCCATGAAGGTCAAGGTGGTGCCGATCACCACCGTCGCATGGAAGTGCCCCGGCACGTAGATCGTGTTGTGGATGATCATGTTGAGCTGCTCGGTGCCCATCATCACGCCCGAGATGCCGCCCAGGAAGCCGAAGCCGATCAGCGCGATGAACACGCCCGAGAAGGTCGGGTTGCCCCAGGGTGCCTTGCGCAGCCACTCGAACAGGCCCTTGGTGAAGCCTTTCTGGCGCTGCGCGACTTCCATCGCGCCGGGGATCGTCAGGCCGTGCAGCATCGAGGCCAGCACCGCGAAGTACATGAAGTAGCTCGTGTTGACGACCTTCCAGCCGGTCGACAGGCCCGGGTCGGCGAGCAGGTGGTGCGCACTGGCCAGTTGCAGGAACAGGATGTAGAGCAGGAAGGCGGTGCGGCTGACGCGCTCGCTCATCGGCTTGGCGCCGAAGGCGATCGCCGCGACCAGGTACCACACCGAGATGTGCGCCGCGACGTTGATCTGCTGCGAGCTGTGGCCGAAGGCCCACCAGATCGTGCGGTAGACCAGGGCGTTGACCTCCTTGACCACGCCCATCGACATCAGCCAGGTCGGGATCAGGATGATCGCGCCCGAGGCGATCGTGAATACCGCGATGATCGCCGCCGTGATCGCGCCGAAGGTCACCAGCGGCACCGAGCCCTCGTAGGTCTTGTCGCGCTTGGCCACGACGAGGGTGCCGAAGAAGACGAAGCAGCCCACCAGCGCGCCGACCGCGAACAGAATCAGGCCCAGGTAGAAGGCCGGCTCGGCCATCATCGGCACGTAGCTCGTCATCATCACGCTCGAGGCGCCGCGGTAGACGGCCACGTTCGTGGTGACCGAGCCGATCACCATCAACGCGAAGCCGAGCCAGGCGATCTTCGGCGTCGCGAGCCGGCAGCGCAGCAGCGTGGACGAGGCGAAATACAGGACCGCGATCTCGAAGAAGATGATCCAGAAGATCAGCATGTCGATGCCGTGGGCCGTGAGCACCTGGTAGAACCGGTCGGCCTCGAGCCAGCGGAAGGCGGGCCAGCGCGTCAGCACGACGCCTATGGCCAGCAGCCCGCCGATCAGCAGCCAGACCACGGCGACGAAGGCGTTGGCCTTCATCAGGTTCTCGGCATTGCGCTCGAATTGCAGCCCGGAGCGCGGGCAGGTACGGTACGTCGTCTGTACTTGGGTCATCGCGGCCTCCTCACTTGACGTACACGCGCCCGACCATCGTGTGATGACCGATGCCGCAGTACTCGTTGCATACGACCGAGTAGGTCCCGGTCTGGTTGGGTGTGGCGGTGATGACGTGCTCGAAGCCCGGCACGATCTGGATGTTGATGTTGGCTGGTTGCAGCGAGAAGCCGTGGTTGTAGTCCATCGACGTCAGGTGCAGGCGGTAACTCTTGCCGTTCTCCAGTTCGAGGATCGGGTAGAAGCTCCACAGCCGCGCGACCAGGTACACGTCGCTGCCCGGCGGCGGCTTGACCACCGGCACCTTCGCGTCGGTCTCGGTGCGCACCGTGTACTTGTCGACCATGGCCTGCGTCTTGGCCATGAACTTGTCGGGTGTCGTGCGGTACGTCTCCGTGGACAGGTTCTGCTTGCCCCAGATGTGCCAGCCGACCATCATGAAGAACATGATCAGGCACCAGGTCAGCGCAATCGCGATCCAGGTGCCTTCGACGCGGTCGATCGGGTGCCGGTACCACAGCCGTTCGGCGGGTGGGAGGATGGCGCTCATGGGTGTCCCCCGCACGATGAATCCATCGTGCGACCCCCCGAGGGGGTCCGGGCCGGCTCGGGAGCGGCCCGGCGCTCGGCCCGGCGTGCTGCTTTGCGTTCGCTGTTCATCGCGGAGCTCCTACTTGGCCAACGGCAGGGTGAGGATGTCGTACACGCCCCAGACGGTGTAGAGCACCATCGGGACGAACACGCCGAGAAACAGCAGCAGGAACGGGTTGTCCAGCAACTGCTGCATCCAGGGCACGGGGCCGTTGTCGTCGTGTTCGGTGTTCATCGCGCGTTCCTCCACGGTCTCGGGTTCGAGGTCGGCCGATTCTGTGAGTCGCGCGCGGCGCTGCACTTGAACCAGTCCAAGAAAAACCGAGGTCGCGGGCAGGTCCTGACGCCAGCACACTACGATGCGTTGCGACGACGATGAACGCCGACGGCATCCCCGCATCGACCGCGCTGCGCCGCGTCGCCGCCGCGTGCCTGGCATTGATGTTCGCGGTGTTGTGCGCCAGTGCGTTGCTGCGCCACTTCGGCGCGGCGCCGGTGCTTCAGGCCACCTGGGCGAGCGAGCTCGGCTGGGTGCGCCAGGTGCACCGCGTGGCGGCCACGCTCGTGCTGCTTGGCGCGGTCGCGATGGTCTGGATGGCGTGGCGCTCGCGCCACCGCAGCGACCCCTCGTTTGCGCTCGCCTCGGCACTGCTCGGCCTGGCGGTGCTGCTGTCGGTGCTGGGCGTCGCGGCCGGTGCTTCGCGCGCGCCGCTGGTGGTGCTCGCGAACCTGATGGGTGGCTTGGCGATGCTCGGTCTGTGCGCGCGGCTGGCCCTCGAGCCGCGGAGCCGTGGTGTCGGACGGATCGCCGGGGTGATGCTGGCCTTCGTCGCGCTGCAGGCCGCAGCTGGGGCGCTGGCCAGTACCAGTGCAAACCCTGAGTGTGTCGGCGTCGTCGACTGCGGCGCATGGGCGCTGGTGCACCGGGTCGGCGGGCTGGTGCTGGCCTGCGCACTCCTGCTCTTCGGCATGATGGCGACCTGGGCGACCGGGCGACAAGCCGCCGCCGGGCTCGTCGGCGTTGCGCTGGGCCTGTGGCTGGTGGGGGCCTCGGCCGCTGCACTGGGCAGCCTGGCCGTGCCAGGCGTGGTCGTGGCGCACAACCTGTTGGTGGCGATGGCCGTCGCGTGCACGGCTCGGCTGGTCTGAGAGTCACCGAACCGCGGCGGTTTCGCGAGCCGTCGGGCGCGCTGCGATTGGCGCGACAATGCGCGCCGGCTGCCATGGACCTGCGCGTCTTCAACATCCCCCGCTACCTGTCGGTGCAACCGCTGTTCACCGACCTGAGCGCCAGCGAGCTCGAGCGCTTGGCGCAGGGCTGTGCAGTGCGGCGCTTCGCGAGGGGGGAAACGGTGTTCCTGGTGGGCGAGCCCTGCGAGGAATTCCATGTCTGCGTCACCGGGCAGGTCAAGCTGTACGCGGTTTCACCGGCCGGCGCGGAGAAGGTTATCGACATCATCGCGCCGGGCCAGAGCTTCGCCGAGGCGCTGATGTTCACCGGGCGCCCCTACATCATCAATGCGCAGGCGCTCACCGACGCGCTGCTGCTGTCGGTCAGGAAGCAGGCGGTGGAAGACGAGATCGCCCGCGATTCGCGCTTTGCGCTGCGCATGCTGGCGGGCATCTCGCGCCGCCTGCACGGCCTCGTACACGACGTCGAGGCCTATGCGCTGCACAGCGGCGTGCAGCGCGTGATCGGCTATCTGCTGCGCGACATCGCCAGCGGCAGCGGCGAGCCGGTGACGGTTTCCCTGCCGGTGAGCAAGGCCACGATCGCCTCGCGGCTGTCGCTCACGCCGGAGTACTTCTCGCGCGTGCTGCACGAACTCGAGGCCGCGGGGCTGGTGCGCATCGACAAGCGCGACATCCACATCCTCGACGCACACGCGCTGGCGATCTACCGGTCTCCCTGAGACCGGCGCAACTCCGGGTTGGGTGCCAGCTCGAAGCGCGTGATCGGGCGTCGGATGTCGAGGTTGACCAGCCACCAGGCGTCGGCGCTGCGCGCGAGCACATGCGCGTTGTTGTTGGCGTCGACCGCCAGCGCGCCCACCGGTGCCGGCAGCGGCGTGCGGCGCACGCCCAGGAAACCGGGAGAGGCCACGCCTTCACCCATCCGGTAGTCGTGCACCAGGCCGTCGAACACCGGCGGCGCATTCGGGTCGACCGACAGTTCCCACAACTCGGCCAGCGCGTCGAAGGCGATCACGAAGCTGCGCCGTGCGGGCAGGTAGCGCACCGCGACCGCGCTGGCGTCCTCGTTGCCGCCCAGGCGGCGCGCGGGCAAGGTCTTGACGGCGCGGCCGCCGTCGAGCACGACGACGTTCGAGCCCTGGCCCTCGACGCGCCAGCGCCCGTCCTCGGAAACCGCGTCGGGCGCTGCGAGAGGGTTGCTGCACGCGCCAGCGAGCAAGACGCTCGCCAGCCCTTGCAGCGCGCGGTCCGTCACGACTTGAGGATCAGCTCCACTGCGTCCTTCAGGTCCTTGTCGCTGATCTTGTCGGCTCCATTGGGGGCCATCGGCACCGGGCCGAAGACGCCACTGCCGCCCTTTCGAACCTTCTCGGCCAGCTTTGTCACGACATCGGCCTGGCCCTTGTACTTGGCCGCGATGTCCTTGAACGCGGGGCCGACCAGCTTCTTGTCCTTGGTATGGCAGGCCATGCAGCCGGCCTTGGTCATCGCGGCCTCGGTGTCGGCGTCGCCGGCATGGGCCGCCGTCATGGCGAAGGGGAACAGGGCGCAAAGGATGAGCAGTTTCATGGGCGGGGCACTTTCAATAGACGTCGTGCTGGGTGTTGTGGATGTTGAAATGGCCCGTGGGCGTGATCAACCGCGGATCCTTGATGACGGCCTTCAGCTTGAGCGTCTTGTCGTCGACGACGACGAGCGCGCTCTCCTTGTTCTTGGCCGACCAGACCGCGAACCAGACCTCATCGCCGGCCCGGTTGAACTCGGGTTGCACCACGCGCTTGGCGCCGTCGTCCTTCAGCCCGGCCCATTCGGCGATCGGCAGCACGGTGTAGCCCTTGTCGAGGTTCTTGATGTCGAATACCGCCACCGACTGCGAGATCTTCGGGTCGGGATTCAGGGGCGTGTCCGAGTACAGGTGCTGGCTCTTCGGGTGGCTCTTGATGAACAACGCCCCGCCCCCCTGGCCCTTGATCGAGGCGACCTGCTTGAAGGCGTATTGCTTGTGGTTGATCGGGTCGGTGCCGATCAACGAGATCGTCTCGTCGCCCAGGTGGCCGGTGCTCCAGACCGGACCAAACTTCGGGTGCACGAAGTTGGCGCCGCGGCCCGGGTGCGGGATCTTGCCGACGTCGATCAGCGCGGTGAGCTTGCCGTCCTTCATGTCCACCGCGGCGATCTTGTTGCTCTGGTTGGCGGCCACCATGAAGTAGCGCTTGGTCGAGTCGAAGCCGCCGTCGTGCAGGAAGCGCGCGGTGCCGATCGTCGTGATCTTCAACGCATCGACATTGCTGTAGTCGACCAGCAGGGTCTGCCCGGTTTCCTTGACGTTGACGACGAACTCGGGCTTGAAGTGGCTGGCCACGATGCTGGCCACGCGCGGCTCGGGGTGGTACTCCTGCTTGTCGACCGTGTTGCCGCGCGTCGAGACGATCTTCAGCGGCTCGAGCGTGTCGCCCTTCATGATCGTGAACTGCGGCGGCCAGTAGCTTCCAGCGATCGCCAGCTTGTCCTCGTAGCCCTTGTACTTGCTGGTGTCGACCGAGCGCGCCTCCAGGCCGACGCGCACCTCCGCCACGTTGTCGGGCTTTTCCATCCACAGGTCGATCATGTTGATCTTGGCATCGCGCCCGATCACGAACAGGTAGCGCCCCGAGGCCGACACGCGCGAGATGTGCACCGCGTAGCCGGTCTTGACGATGTTGATGATCTTCTTGGTGTCGCCGTCGATCAGCGCCACCTCGCCGGTGTCGCGCAGCGTGGTCGAGAAGATGTTGTCGATGTTGTAGTTGTTCATCTTCTTCTTCGGGCGCTGCTCGGGCGGCACGATGACCTTCCAGGTCTTGCGCATGTCCTCCATGCCGAACTCGGGCGGCACCGGCGGCTCGTGCTGGATGTAGCGCGCCATCAGGTCCACCTGCGCCTCGGTAAAGTCGCCCGAGGTCTGCCAGTTGGGCATACCGGCAGGCGAGCCGTAGGCGATGAACACCTTCAGGTAGTCGGTGCCCTTGCCCAGGGTGATGTCGGGTGTCAGCGGCTTGCCGGTCGCGCCCTTGCGCAGCACGCCATGGCAGCCGGCGCAGCGCTCGAAGTAGATCTTGCGCGCGGTATCGAACTCGGCGACCGTCATCGGCGGCGCCTTCGGGTTCGTGCTCTGCACCATCGGCACGTCGGCCAGCGCCGACGGCGCGGCGTGGTACTTCACGTCGCCGGGGTCCTTCTTCTCGTCGGCCGCGGTGACCGACAACGAGGTGAGCAGCATGGCGGCAAACGTGATGGCGGTCAGGCGCATCGTCTTCATTGGGGGCTCCTTGTGATGTCGCGCACGATCTTCGTGGTCGGTCGACGCGCCGT
>JAOUIM010000389.1 GCA_029884035.1 Aquincola sp.
ATGCTCGCGACACACGCTCCTCGTTGCCCCATGTCCGACACTGCACTGGCCAAGAACGACAGCAATCTGATCTGGATCGACCTCGAGATGACCGGTCTGTCTCCCGAGCGCGACCGCATCATCGAGCTGGCGGTCGTCGTGACCGACCCGATGGTTATGGTGCGCGTCGAGGGCCCCGTGTTCGCGATCCACCAGAGCGACGCGGTGCTCGATGCGATGGATGCCTGGAACAAGGGCACCCATGGCAGGAGCGGACTGATCGACCGCGTCAGAGCCTCCACCGTCGACGAGGCGCATGCCTCTGCCGAGGTCATTGCCTGGCTGTCCCAGTACCTGGGCGCCGGCAAGAGCCCGATGTGCGGCAACACGATCTGCCAGGACCGGCGCTTCCTGGCCAATCACATGCCTGCCCTGGAAGCTTTCTTCCACTACCGCAATCTGGACGTCAGCACGCTCAAGGAACTGGCGCGGCGATGGAAGCCCTCGGCGCTGGAGGGCATCAAGAAGGCGCAGGCGCACACCGCGCTGGCCGACGTGCACGAGTCGATCGACGAGCTGCTTCACTACCGCCAGACGCTGCTGGCGATGTGAGGCGCGCGCATGCCTCAGCCGGCCCCGGCGGCCAGCAGGCAGCTCAGGCTGGCGATGGCGGTCAAGCGCCAGCGCAGCGCCAGCCAGGCGCCGAGGCCCTCGCGCTGGTACACGCGGCGGTCGACGAGGTAACACGCGAGCAGCGCCGCGGCGCAGACGACCAGCCCGGCGCGGGTGGGTACGAGCAGAGCGCCCCACGCCACGAGCGACGGCGTGACCCCCCACAGCAACTGACCATCGCGTGCCAGCGGGTCGCGTAGTGCCAGGCCCCAGTGAATGCCTCCGAGGAACGAGACGATCGCCGCGGCGTAGGCGAGCAGCGGCGTGCCAACCGCAGGGCGGCCAATCAGCGGGGCGAGCCAGGCCAGCGCGGCGCCGGCCACGAAAGGCAGCAGGCCCGCGTAGCCAAGCCGCAGGGCAAGCGTACTCGGCGCAGCAGTGATCGAGAGGGTCGGCATGGCGGTCCCGGCAGAAGCGAAAAGGCGGCAGTCTAGGCGCTCGCGGCAGCCGGCCGCGCTCGGTCGCCTTTCGACATGCCAATCACTCAGAATGAGCGCATGCGCATCGAGATCGAACCTGGCGTCCGTGTGTTCGTCGACGTCGAGGGGCCGGGGCTGGTGCCCGACGGTCCGCGGATGCACGAGAGACCGACACTCGTGCTCTTGCACGGCGGCCCCGGCTACGACCACTCGGGCTTCAAGCCGTTCTTTTCGCGCCTGGCCGATCTGGCGCAGATCGTCTACGTTGACCACCGCGGCCACGGCCGCAGCGATGAGCGGCCGCCCGAGGAATGGACGCTCGACATGTTCGCCGACGACGTGGTTCGGCTTTGCGACGCGCTGGGCATCGACACTCCGATCGTGCTCGGCCAGAGCTTCGGCGGCTTCGTCGCGCAGCGCTACATCGCGCGCCACCCAACACATCCGGCCAAGGTCATCTTGTCGAGCACCTCGCACCACATGGGACTCGACCGCAAGCTCGCCATGTTCGAGCGGCTTGGCGGTGCGCGGGCGCGAGCCGCGGCCGAAGCATTCTGGATGCGGCCGGGTGCCGACACCTGGGCCGTCTATGACCGCGTCTGCAAGCCGTTGTACAACACCACGCCGCAAAGCGCCGAAGCCGGCCAGCGCACGGTATTTCGCACCGAGATCCTGTTCGCGTCGGCCGGCGGCGAGCAGCGCACGATGGCCCTACTGCCCGGCCTGGCGAAGGCCCGTTGCCCGGTGCTGGTCATGGCCGGTGACGCCGATCCGGTAACGCCGATCGACGACGCACTGGACATCGTCGCCGCGCTGCCGCCGCAGTGGGTGCGGTTCGAGCGTTTCGCCCATGTCGGCCATGGCGCTTGGCGCGACGCGCCCGATGCCGCGCTGGAGGTGTTGCGCGGCTTCGTCTGCGGCGCCTGACCCGATTCGCGGGTCTGACGGCGCCCAAACCGGATCCGGGCGTCGCCGACTAACATCACCAGGGATGCCGCTGCTGTAGCCGCACCTTGTCGCAGGATTCACAGGAACGCCATGCCCGATCCGGCCCCGCTGCCGCCCGGTACCACGGGCAGATTCCGGCTGATGCGCTTCTTTACGTTGGCCACGCTGCTGGTGTTTGTCGCGGTGGCTGTGACGCTGTTCCTCCTGCAGCGCCAGGAGGAGGATTTCTTCGTCAAGGCGCAACTCGAGCAGCGCCAGTTCTTCGCCCAGGCTCAGGCTGACTTGGCGCGCCGCAACGAGGAAGCTGCGCGTCGCAGTCTGCTGGCGGTGCACGAGGCCAGTCACGTGAACCTGACGCGGATCGTTGCCAATCTCATGTGGCAGACGGATTTCGCGCCGCTCGTGAGGCGGGCGCAGCGCTTTTCGATCGAGCAGTGCCGTGCCCGGCCCGCAGGGGGCGCGAACAGCGATGCACTGGCGGCCGCGCGCAAGGCCTGCCACGCTGACCTGGGACGCCGCATCGTGGCCCTTCCCGGGTTCGAAGCGCTCGATCGCAAGGCGTACGCGGCAATGCGCGCGAGCACCGTGTTCAAGATCAAGGTTTTCGACCTGCGCGGTGTCACCGTGTATTCGTCGGAGCGCGCGCAGATTGGCGAAGACGGCGCGGCCAACCAGGGGTGGCGGGCGGCGGTGGCCGGTCGGCCGGCCAGCGAGTTGACGCATCGCACGCGTTTTTCGGCATTCGAGCGTGTCGTCGAGAACCGTGACCTGATCTCGTCGTACGTGCCGGTGCGCGCCGGCCCGGTCGACGCGGTGGTCGGCGTGTTCGAGTTGTATTCAGACGTGACGCCGTTCCTCGCGCAGACGCAGGCGGCGTCGAAGGCCTTTGCCGAAAACATCGCCGCCAACCAGGCTCAGGTCGACCAGACCGCGCAGGCCAAGCTGCGCGAGGTCAAGGACAACTCGGTCGAGTTCCTGGCCATCGTTGGCGGACTGATCGTGCTGCTGTACCTGGCGTCGCTGGCGATCGTGCGAATCGGCCAGCGGTTCATCGACCGCCAGACGCTGGCACAGGAGCAGGCGGCCGCGCGCGAGCAGCTGTGGCACCGCGAAAAGATGGCCGCGCTCTCGGCGATGGCGGCCAATGTGTCGCACGAGGTCGGCAATCCGCTCGCGGTGATTTCCGGTGTGGCACAGGCGTTGCCTGACGCGCAGGCGGCGACGTCGCGCCAGATCCTCGAGCAGACCTCTCGCATCGCAGCGATGACCCGCAAGATCGCCGATTTCGCAGGCGCGCCGAGCGACGCCGCGGAGACGGTCGACATCAACCCGATCATCGAAGCCGTGTGTGAATTCCAGACCTTCGACCGGCGCTTCCGCCGCAAGCCGCTTCAGTTCCTGCCCGGTGCCGGGCTGCCGGCGTGCCACTTGGTGCCCGACCACCTCAACGAGGTCATGATGAACCTGTTGCAGGCCTGCGCGGACCGAACCGAGCCGGAGGGTTTGGCGGGCGGCATTCGCGTGACCACCATCGCCGCGCCGGGCGGCGCCGTGTGCATCGACATCGCGCGCTTCAGCTCCGTCACCGAGGCGGAGCTCCCCGTCGGCGATTTGTCGGCCGATCAGCGCTATGAGCTCGCGCGCCGCCGGGTCGGTGACATGGGCGGTCGGCTCGTGGCGAGCACGGCGCGGGTGCGC
>JAOUIM010000038.1 GCA_029884035.1 Aquincola sp.
TGATCGCCAGGTCCATCGGATTGTTGGTGGCGGTGACGTTGCCCTGCGTGAACTGCTGCGACACCGCGGCCAGCGCCACGCCGATGCCCACCGAGTTCGCGCCCCCGCCGCTCATCGAGGCCGCGTACATGTCGGCGAATTCGGCGCGCGACGCCTTGGTGCCGAAGGTGTTGGCGTTGGCGACGTTGTTGCCGATCACCTCGAGGTTCTTGCTGGTGGCGTTCAGGCCCGCCAGGCCTTGCTGGAAGCTCATGGAAATTCCTCTCTCAGTTGAAGGCCCGGATCTGGGTGTAGGGGACGCTGCCGCTCGTGCGCAGTTCGAGGGTGAGGGTGTCGCCGCCGGCGACGACCGCGTCGACGCGGTCGCGCATCAGCGGCGTGAAGCCCACGCTGGCCGTGCCGTTGCGGGCCACGACGCGGAACCGGTCCCCCAGCGTGGGGTCGATCCCGGCCGGCGGCGTCCACTCGAAGCCATGCCGCCCGGCGCCCTGGGCGCCGATGTCGATCGTGTCGATCACGCGGCCGCCGGCGTTGAGGACTTCGATCTGGACCCGGTCGGCCGGGCCGTCGAGCTCGAAGCCGCCCTGCACCAGGCCCGCGTCGTTCGGAGCCAGGCGGTTGCCCGGCACGATGACATCGCGGCCCACGAGGCTGGCGCCCTGCAGCGCGTTCATCTGTGCGAACTGGGTGCCCAGGCCTTCGACGGTCCGGTTGAGTTTCTCGATCCCGTTGACCGACTGGATCTGCGCCATCTGGCTCGTCACCTGCGCGTTGTCCATCGGGTTCAGCGGGTCCTGGTTCTGCAGCTGCGCGACCAGCAGCTTGAGGAAGCGGTCCTCGGCGCCGGCCTGGTTGCGCGTGGCCGCGCTCGACGTGCTGGCGCTGAGCGCCGCGAAGCCGTTGTCGATCGTGGTGGACATCGCCGGCCTCAACCCTGGCCGAGCTGCAGCGTCTTCTGCAGCAGGACCTTCGCGGTGTTCATGACCTCGACGTTGTTCTGGTACGAGCGCGAGGCCGAGATCATGTTGACCATCTCCTCGACTGCGTTGACGTTCGAGTACGTCACATAGCCCTCGGCATCGGCCGCGGGGTGCTTGGGATCGTGCACGCGACGGCCGGCGGCGTCGGATTCGCTCACCGTGCTCACGCGCACGCCGGCCGCACCGGCCGCGCCCATCAGCTCGGTCTGGAACACGACCTGGCGCGCCTTGTAGGCGCTGCCGTCGGGACCGGCGACCGTGTCGGCGTTGGCGAGGTTGCTCGCCACCACGTTCAGGCGCTGGCTCTGCGCCGAGACCGCACTGCCGGAAATATTGAAGACCTGGAACAGCGACATGATCGGCTACCCCTTACTGAGACTGGCCGCGGATCGCATCGAGCATCGTGCGCACGCTGCCGTTGATGAAGCGCAGCGTGGCCTCGTACTTGACGCTGTTGTCGGCGAAGCTGGCGCGCTCGCGGTCCATGTCCACCGTGTTGCGATCCAGGTTGGTCTGCGAGGGCGCGGCGTAGCGCAGTTGCGCCTCGGCGCGCGCTCCGGCGGCGGGTTGCAGGTGTCCGGCGGCGGTCGCGGCCATCAGGCCGTTCGTGGCCGCCTGCCCGGTGGCCTGGCGCAGCGCGGCGGCGAAATCCATGTCGCGCGCCACGTAGCCCGGCGTGTCGGCGTTGGCGATGTTGCTCGCGATCAGGCGCTGGCGTTCCGAGCGCAGCAGCAGCGCCTGGGTCTGGAAGTTCAGCGTGTCGGTGAGTCGGTCGATCATGGCTTGCCCAATGCGGGACGTTGAAGCCATTGTGGGCAGCCGACGCCAAAACATTAGCCGGATAAGGCAGGCCTTGGCGGCTCATTTCGAAGCCATGGCGCGCCCCGGCGCTGTCTAGAGTGCCATCCGTGAACAAGGCTCTCGCCCCTGCCGTGCTGGCGCTCGCGCCGCTGTTGGCGCCACCCGCGGCGGCCGCGCCGCCCAGCGCGCTCGACGACGCACTGGCCACGCGGATGCAATCGCTCGCGCGCGAAGCGTCGAAGCAGGCCGCACCCGGCCTGCGGGTCGAGGTCCGCCTCGGCCAGATCAACCCTCGCCTGAAGCTCGCGCCCTGCGGTGCGGTGCAGCCCTACCTGCCGCCGGGCACCCGGCTCTGGGGCGCCGCGCGCATCGGCCTTCGCTGCAACGACGGTGTCGCGCGCTGGAACGTGTTCGTGCCGGTACAGGTCGATGTCTGGGGGCCGGGGGTCGTTGCCGCAGGGCCGCTTGCGGCTGGTGCCACGATCGGCGCCGCCGATCTGAAACCGGCCGAGGTCAACCTCGCCGCGAAGCCCGGCAGCGCCGTGGCGCGCGCCGAGCTGGCCGTCGGCCGCGTGCTGGCACGTCCCCTGTCCGCCGGTGCCGCCGTATTCGCCGCCGACCTGCGTGCGCGCCAGTGGTTTGCCGCGGGCGACACGGTCCGCATCGTTGCCGCCGGCAGCGGCTGGCGCATCCATGGTGAAGGCCAGGCGTTGGCGCCCGGCGTCGAAGGCCAGCCAGTGCGCGTACGCACCGAAGGGGGCCGCATCATCAGCGGCGTGGCCGTGGCCGAGCGCGAAGTCGAGGTGGCTCTGTGATGTATGCCCCACCCCGATCGCCGGTGCCCGTGCGAAACCGCCGCGCCGTTCGCGAAGAAAGTCCTAAAGTTGGCGCGCCGGACACCGATACCCGACGCATCACGGCCAGGGTTTGCACCTTGCCGGCCCCAGGAGTCCCCGCATGAAGATCGGACAAGTCGACAACGCCAAACCCATCGCGCCCACCACCGACGCGCGCCAGGGCGCCGCCAAGGCCGGCGACAAGGGGGGTACCCCGGGAATTCCGGCCGAAGCCAGCACCAAGGTCGAACTGTCGAGCGCGGCCACCGCCCTGGCCGCAGCGGCAGGAGACAACGGCGACTTCGACGCCGCCAAGGTCGAGCGCATCGCCCAGGCCATCCGCGACGGCAAGTTCGAGGTCAACGCCGAGGCCATCGCTGACAAGCTGCTCGCCCACACGCGCGACCTGCTCAACCCTGCTGCCCACTGATCGCACCGAACCGCCAAGGGACTCGCGTGCTGACGACCTTCACTGACGCTGCCGTCGCCTCGATGCCGCGCGCCGACGCTACGCTCGAGCCGCTGATCGAGGCGATCGAGGAGCGCCTTCGTGCCCTGGGCCTTGCCTTGCGCGATGGCGACACGAGCGGGATCGACGCCCACTCGTCGGAATTGCACCGCGCGCTGGCCACGGCCGTCGCGCGCTTCGCCCATGTCGCGCACCAGCCCGGCGGCATTCCGCACGCGCTGCGACAGCGCCTCATCGCCGCCAGTGGCCAGGTCGCCGCGCAGCGCGAAAGCCTGGCACGGGCCACCGCGGCGCTCGATCGCGCGATCGACGTGCTGATGCCCGAGCGGGCCGACGGTGCGTCGTATGCGGCGCACGGCGGAGTGCACCGCCCGTCGCGCGGCGACTTCATCGGAGCGTAGGGCCCGCAGCCTGCGGAGCGCGGGGCGCGGACCGCGGACCGCGGATTCAAGCCCAGTTCAACTCAGCCGGCGAAGCACGGCCGCGTCACGGGGGCGGCAGCCCCTCCCGGACGCCCGCAGGCTGGCCGCCGCGTGCACCCGGCACCACAATTGCACGATGACCGACCGGTCGTCATCGCCCCTGCTGCGCACCGCGCGCCTGACGGTGCGCTCCTTCACCGCGGCCGATGCCGCCTTCATCGTCGAGCTTCTCAACGATCCGGGCTGGCTGCAACACATCGGAGACCGCAAGGTACGTACGGAAGACGAGGCACGGGCCTATTTGCGTGACGGACCACTGGCGGCGCAGGCCCGCCATGGATTCGCGTTGTGGGCGGTGCGACGAGCCGGAGACGAGCCCGATGGGACGCCAATCGGCATGTGCGGCCTGTTGCGCCGCGAGGGCCTGGACGACGTGGACATCGGCTACGCCTTCCTGCCGCGCGCTCGCGGCAGAGGTTATGCGCAAGAGGCGGCCGCGGCCGTGCTGGCAGACGGCTTTTCAAGGCTGGCCCTGGAGCGCATCGTCGCAATCACCGGCGTCGACAACGCCGCTTCGGGGCGCGTGCTCGAGGCGATCGGCATGCGCTTCGAGCGTCGCCTGCGCGTGGCGGGGCACGACGCCGATTCGCTGCTGTACGCCGCCGCGGCGGCCGACTTCAACAGGAGACGCCGATGAGGATCACCGCACGCTTGCGCAACGCCGGCGCGTCGCACGAGGTCTCGCTGTCGACGGCGGGCGCCGCGAAAACGCTGGCGGTTCCGGCGAAGGCGCAAGGCCCCGGTTCGGCCGTCAATGGCGGCGAGTTCCTGATGCTCGCGCTGGCCACCTGCTACTGCAACGACCTGTACCGCGAGGCCGCGCGGATGGGACTCACGCTGGACGCGGTGGAGGTCGAGGCCGGCGCCGAGTTCGACGGGGTGGGCCTGGCAGCCCGCGACATCCGCTATCGGGCGCGCGTGAGCTCGCCCGCGGCGGCCGACCGGGTGGCACAGTTGCTGCGCGAGACGGATGCGGTGGCCGAAGTGCACAACACGGTGCGTGCCGGCGCGAACGTCACCCTTGTGCCGTGGGGCGCCTAGGCCCCGCAGGACATCACCAGGCGCGCAACTTGGCGCGCAGGCGCGCGATGCTCTGGCTGTGCAGCTGGCAGACGCGACTCTCGGTGACCTTGAGCACGGCCGCGATCTCCTTGAGATTCATGTCGTGCTCGTAGTACATGCTCATCACGTACTGCTCGCGTTCGGGCAGCAGCTTGATCGCCTCGACCAGCGCCTCGCGCATGCGGCGGTCGTTGAGCATCGCCAGCGGATCCGAGGCCGCGTCGATCACGTGGCGATCGAGGAAGTCCTCGTCCCCGTCGTCGCCGCTCATGTCCTCCAGGTGCACGAGCTGGGTGCCGCGCACCTTGGTCAACAGGTCCTGGTAGTCGGTGAGCGACAGCCCCATCTCCGTGGCGATCTCGCCTTCGGCCGGGGCGCGGCCGAACTGCTGCTCGAGCCGGTGCACGGCCGCCTCGATCTGGCGCTGTTGCTTGCGATCGCCGCGGCTCATCCAGTCGCCGCTGCGCAGCTCGTCGAGCATCGCGCCGCGGATGCGCTGGGTCGCGAAGGTCTCGAACTGCACGCCCTGCGCGGCGTCGAAGCGGCCGAGCGCGTCGTGCAGGCCGATCATGCCGACCTGGATCAGGTCGTCGAGTTCGACGTTGGCCGGCAGCTTGGCGATCATCTGGTGCGCCAGACGGCGCACCAGCGGCGTGTATTGCTGCAGCGCCGCGCGTACCTGCTGGGTGCTGCTGCTCGGATCGATGCGTCCGGTCGCGGTGTACATGTCGGAAGCTCCCTGGGGACTCATGGGGCGTGGCTCTCGGTTCGCGTCGTCTTCGTCGCTCACGGCGCGACCGCCCGCACGCGTGGGTCGGGTGCCACGTGGGCGCGGGCGGTCGGCATCGGGGCGGCCGCGTCGCCGAGCAGGCCCACCACCAGCCGCCGCAGTGCCGTGGGCACCTCGGTGCTCGCGGCGGGATCGATCGCAGCCCAGTCGCGCAGCACCGCACCGGCAAATCGATCGGCCGTGAGGGCGAGTTGCTCGGCGATGCGCGGCGTGCGCGGCGAAGTGGCCGCCGCCACGAGCAGCAGGTCGAACGACATCAGGCCGTGGCGCTGCGCGAGCAGCTTCATGTTGGCGTAGGCGGCGGTCACGCTGGCCGGGTGGTCGGCGGCCAGCAGCAGCGGCACCGTGGGCCGGCGCGCGAACAGTCGGCCCAGTTCGGAGACCGGCGCATGCAGGATCACCACGCCGGTGCCCGGCGCGGCGCATTCCACCGCATCGAGGAATCCCTCGCACGAGCCGCGCGCATCGACATGCCGCAGCGGCAGCCCGCGCGCAGCCAGGTAGTCGAGCTGCGGCGCCATCGGTTCGATGCAGGCGGCCAGATCCACCGCGGCCATTTCGTGGGGTGCGCCGGCTGCGGCATCGACCACGAGCACTCGCCGCTCGGGCGTGGCGACGACCGATGCAGCGGCGGCCAGGCGTTCGAGCGCAAGTCCGGCGAACGCGACATCGGGATTGGCGGCGACCGCGACGAACCGCGTGCGCGCGCCGGCAAACAGGCGGCGCAGGCCGTCGGCCTGGTCAGGCAGCTTGGCCCGGTCGCTGGCGTTGAAGTCGCGCATGGTCTCGAACCCGCCCGCTCGCTCAGGCATGCAGCGCGAAGCCCGCGCCCGCCGGGGCGGCATGGACCGCGCCGGGGACACCGGCGAACATGAGATTGACCTCGGCCGCGTCGAGCTTCCAGCTCGGGTTGGCTTGCGCGCGCAGCGCGCGTTGCACCAGCGCCTGCCCCGACAGCCGGTGCCAGTCTTCGGGCACGCGCTGGCCGTTGGCCACGCCGACGATGCGCTGCTTGTGGCGGATGATCGCGTCGAGCGCGGGCCCGATCTTCACCGCTTCGTCGATCTTGGACAGCACGACGCCGCGGCAGGCGGCGGCATGGTAGGAAATCATCACGTCCTCGATCGTCTCGCCCTGCGCGGCGGCATTGACGACGAGCAGCTTCTGGATCGCACGGTGCGACAGCATCTCGAGCAGTTCGCGTGTGCGCGCGTCTCGCTGGCCCATGCCGGCGGTGTCGATCAGCACCATCTTCTTGGCCGACAGAAGGTCGAGCAGGTCTTCGAGCGACGCGCGGTCGTGTGCGGTATGCACCGGCACGCCGAGGATGCGGCCGTAGGTGCGCAGCTGCTCCTGCGCGCCGACGCGATAGGCATCGAGCGTGACCAGGCCCAGGTTGCCCGAGCCGTGCTGGGTCGCGAACGCCGCGGCGATCTTGGCGGTGCTCGTCGTCTTGCCCACACCGGTCGCGCCGATGATCGCGTAGACGCCGCCGGCGTCCTCCAGCGCGGGTTCGCGCTCGGCGGCGTGCAGGTTGCGCTCGAGCACGCCGGCAGCCCACGCCGCCTCGTCAGCGCAATCGGCGGCCAGCCCTTCGGCCAGCTTGCGGATCAGCGCGGGCGAGAATCCGGCGTCGAGCAGGCGCTGCGTCAGCGCCGCGCGCTTGGGGCTGCGGTTCAATTTCTCCATGAAGGCCAGGGCACCGAAGCGGTCCTCGATCAGGCCCTTCATCGCCCGCAGCTCGGCCATCATGGCCTGCTCGCGGCGCGCGGCGTCGGCGCGCGTGTCGGTGTCGGCCAGCATCGGCGTGTCGACGTAGCGGATCTCCTCGCGCAGCATCGGCGGCGCCGCGGGTGCCGGCCGGGCGACGGGCGCAGCCGGCGCCGCTGCCGCTGGAGCCCCGGTCTGCGCCTCACGCTCGGCCGCACGGCGCTTGAGCATGCGGTCGCGCACGTAATCCTGGAACGATAGCGTGCTCATCGCGAGGGCCTCGACGTCGCGGCTGACTTCGGCGGCGGCGTTGGCCATCGCCGGAGCGGGACGCGCGGCGGGCGGCTCGGGCGTACGCACGACCGGTGCGGTGCTCGCGGCCTTCTCGATCTGGCCGATGCCCTCGGGCGCCATCGCCAGCACCTCGACACCGCCGCCGCCGGACGGCCGCGTCGACAGCACCACCGCGTCCTCACCAAAAGCCTGGCGCACCAGGTTCAGGGCCTCGCGCGAGGTGCGGGCGGTAAAGCGCTTGACGTTCATGCCATGGCTCCAATCACAGAGGCAATGCGGATCGAATGGGTCTCGGGGATCTCGCTGTGGCCGAGCACCTTCAGGCGCGGCGCGGCGCGCTTGAGCAGGCGGGCCATCGGGGCGCGGATCAGGTCGGGGACCAGCAGGCAGGCAGGGATGCCCACGTCCTCCTGGGCGCGCGCGCTGTCGGCGGCGCTCTTGGTCAGCGTCTCGGCCACGCCCGGGTCGAGCGCGGCGCCATGCGGGCTGGTCAGCGCCTGCGTCACGAGGCGCTCGAGACCAGGCTCGAGCGCGATGACGTCGAGCTCGCGCGACGGCCCGTAGATCTGCTGCACGATCGACGGCGCCAAGTGGGTGCGGATGCGCGCAGCAAGTTCGTTCGGGTCGGTCGCGGCGGTCGCGTGCTCGGCCAGGCACTCGACGATCGAGCGCATGTCGCGGATGTGCACGCCCTCTTCGAGCAACAGCTGGAGGATCTTCTGCAGGGAGGCGATGCCGACCATCTTGGGAATCACGTCTTCGATCAACTTGGGTGCCAACTTCGTCACATGCTCGACCAGCGATTGAGTCTCGACCCGACCCAGCAGCCTCGCGGCATGCACCTGCATCAAGTGTGAGAGGTGGGTCGCGACGACGGTCGAGCAATCAACCACCGTAAATCCGCTCATTTGGGCGAGCTCCCGCTGGCGCTCGTCGATCCAGATCGCCGCCAGGCCGAAGGCGGGGTCCACCGTCTTGGTGCCGATGAGCTGCTGCGTCGCGCCACCGGGGTTGATCGCCAGGTACATGCCGGGGAAGGCCTCGCCCTCGCCGACGACCGCGCCGCGCAGGCTGACGCGGTAGGTGCTCGGCCGCAGCTCGAGGTTGTCGCGGATGTGCACCGGTGGCGGCAGGAAGCCCACGTCCTGCGCGAACTTCTTGCGCACGCCCTTGATGCGCGCGAGCAGGTCGCCGCCACGCTGGGCGTCGACCAGCGTGATGAGCCGGTAGCCGACCTCCAGGCCCAGTGTGTCGACCGGGATCAGGTCGTCCCAGGTGGCTTCGGGATTGGCCTCGCGCTTTTCCTCGCGAGTCATCGCCTTGGCCGCCTCGTCGGCCTGCTGGCGCCGCTGCAGGCGCCAGGCGCCGTAGCCGATGCCGCCCGCGATCGCCAGGAACACGATGTTGGGCATGCCTGGGATCAGCCCGAGCAACCCGACGATGCCGCCGGTCAACGCAAGCGAGCGTGGCGAGCTGAAGACCTGGGCGCCGATCTGGCTGCCGACGTCGTGGCCCTTGCCCACCCGCGAGACCACCATCGCGGCCGACACCGAAATCAGCAGCGCCGGGATCTGCGCCACCAGCGCGTCGCCCACCGCGAGCAGGATGTACGAGTCGGCCGCCTGCGCGGCGTTCAGGTCGTGCTGCGCCATGCCGATCACGAAGCCGCCGATCAGGTTGATGAACAGGATCAGCAGGCCGGCGATCGCGTCGCCGCGCACGAACTTCGAGGCACCGTCCATCGAACCGAAGAACTCGGCCTCGTCGCCGACCTCTGCGCGTCGGCGCTTGGCCTCCTCCTCGTTGATCAGGCCGGCGTTCAGGTCGGCGTCGATCGCCATCTGCTTGCCGGGCATCGCGTCGAGGGTGAAGCGCGCGCCGACCTCGGCGATGCGCTCGGCGCCCTTGGTCACGACGATGAAGTTGATGACCACCAGGATCGCGAAGACGATCAGGCCGACCGCGAAATTGCCGCCGATCAGGAAATGGCCGAACGACTCGATCACGCGGCCCGCGGCGCCCGGGCCGGTGTGGCCCTCGAGCAGCACCACGCGCGAGGAAGCGACGTTCAGCGACAGCCGCATCAGCGTGGTGACGAGCAGCACCGCCGGGAACGCCGCGAAGTCCAGCGGCCGCACCATGCCCGCGGCCACCATCATCACGAGCAGCGCGAGCGCGATGTTCAGGGTGAAGAACACGTCGAGCGCGAAGGCCGGCAGCGGCAGCACCATCATCGTGAGGATCACGACGATGAAGATCGGCGCGGCCAGGTTCTTGATCACCCCGGCGTGCGGACCGAGCAGCGCGTCCAGCCGCCTCATCCACTCGTTCACGCGTCAGCTCCCTGCATCGTGTGGTGCGGGTCGAGTTCGTCCGGCACCGACAGCGCGGGCAGTTCGGCGGGCATCGCGCCCTGGCCTGCCATCGCCGCGCGCAACTGGTACACCCAGGCCAGCACCTGCGCCACGGCAGCGAACAGCGCGGCCGGCACTTCCTGATCGATCTCGGCATGGGCGTACAGCGCCCGCGCCAGCGGGGGCGAGCGCAGCACCGGCACCTTCGACGCCTGCGCGATGTCGCGAATGCGCAGTGCGAGCAGGTCGGCCCCCTTGGCGACGACGCGCGGCGCGCCCATCGTCGCCTCGTCGTACTTGAGCGCCACCGCGTAGTGGGTCGGGTTCATGACCACGATGTCCGCCTTGGGCACCGCGGCGAGCATCCGGCGCTTGACGACTTCACGCATCCGCGCGCGCATCTTGCTCTTGACCTCGAGATTGCCCTCGAGCTGCCTGAACTCCTCCTTGAGTTCCTGGTGGCTCATCTTCAGGCGATCGAGCAGCCATTTGCGCTGCAGCGGCACGTCGATCAGTGCGAACGCCGCCAGTGCGAGCACGAGCAGCGCCAGGCCGCCCTGGATCGCTGCGGCGGTCTGCGCCAGGGCCCCGGGCAGCGGCATCGACAGCGCCAGGGCAAAGGTGTCGGTGTGCGAGCGCAGGTACAGCGCAGCGAGGCCGCCCAGCACCAGCGCCAGCAGGCAGCCCTTCAGCGTGGTGCCGAGCTGGTGCCTGGAGAACACGCGCCCCAGACCGGCCAGCGGGTCGAGCTTGGTGAAGTTCGGCATCAGCGGCTTCGTGGTCCAGTTCCAGCCGCCACACAGCACGCCGGCGGCCAAAGCCACCAGCAGCAGCACGGCGCCAGTCGGCAGCACGATCCACAGCATCCTGAGCGTCGCGTCACCCAGCCGGTCGGCCATCGGCGCCGCGCCGGCCAGCGACTTCGCATCGAAGCTCAGACCATGGGCGACCAGTTCACGCAGCCAGCCCATGGCGGCCGGCGCGAACGCCAGCAGCAGTGCGCCGCCAGCGGCGATCGCGGCAAAGTGGCTGAGGTCGCGCGAGCGCGCGACCTGGCCGTCCTCGCGCGCCTTCTGGATCTTGCGTGCGGACGCCGGGAGCTGGCGGTTCTGGGCGGATTCGGCCATGGTGTTTGCGCCCGCGATCGCGGGCTATGCCATGGTGCCCGGGCACCGGGAAAACTTGAGGCCGATAAGAGGCCGGATCCGCGCGCTGTTGGCGGCTTACGCGGCGCCGAATGGCCCAGGGCGTGCGCACGCTCCGGGGCTGATCGCGCCGGGGGCGCGAACCGGCCCTATCGCGCGGCGCCGTCGGTCTTCGTGACGAAAGGCACGACTGGCGTCACCACGGACGGCGCGAGACTGGCCGGCTCGAGGGCATCGGCCACCTCGGGCGCGGTGCGGAACATGCGGTCTTCGGCGTCGCGGTTCATCACGATGATGCTGATGCGCCGGTTGCTGGGCGCCTTGGGGTCGGCAGTGTCGAAGGGCTGGCTCGACGCCAGGCCCTGGACGCGCAGCACACGGTCGTCGGCCAGACCGCCGGAGACCAGCTCGCGACGCGAGGCATTGGCGCGATCGGCGGACAGTTCCCAGTTGCTGTACCCGCGCTCGCCCGCGGCGAAGGGCAGCGAGTCGGTGTGGCCCTCCAGAGTCAGCCGGTTGGGCACGTCGGTCAGCACCTGGCCGATCTCCTGCAGCAACTCGCGCATGTAGGGCTGCACCACGGCCGAGCCGCTGGCGAACATCGGCCGGTTCTGCTCGTCGACGATCTGGATGCGCAGCCCGTCGCGCGTCATGTCCAGGCGGATCTGCGAGGCCATCGCGGCCAGTCGCGCGTTCTCGCCGATCTTGTTCTCGACCTTCTTCTTGAGGTCTTCCAGGCGCGCGATCTCCGCGCGCAACTGCTCCTGCTTGAGCGCATGCAGGTTGACGGTGTCGCGCTTGGCCTCGACGTCGCCACGCTTGACCTGGCCCGTCGCGCGGGACAGGTCCTGGCCACCGCCCTTGATCACGTGCGACGCATCGCCCGCGCCCGAACCGGAGGACAGCAGTGCCACCTTGAGCGGCGAGTTGAAGTAGTCGGCGATGCCCTGCCGGTCGCCCTCGGTGGTCGATCCGAGCAGCCACATCAGCAGGAAGAAGGCCATCATCGCGGTCACGAAGTCGGCGTACGCAATCTTCCAGGCGCCCCCATGGTGGCCATGGCCGCCCTTCTTGATCTTCTTGACGATGATCGGCTGGAGTTTCTTGATGTCGCCCGCCATGTCAGCCCCCCCACGTAGCGCCTTCGGCGCTCCCCCCCAGGGGGGCTTCGCCAGCGGACCGGCGAAGCCGGATCCGCGGCGCCTGCTGGATGGCGGCGTCGCTGCGCTTGCCGTTTTCGTGCCTGATCTCGGGAGCGTGGCTAGAAGTGATCGAGCGCAGCGAGATCACCGTCGCGCGGCCGCCGTGGAACTGGCTTTGCCAGGCCACGGGCGGCGCCCCCCTGGGGGGGAGCGCCGAAGGCGCTACGGGGGGGGTCATTTCTTGCCCTTCACGTGGCCTTCGAGCTCGGCGAAGGTCGGGCGCTCGGTCGAGTACAGCACCTTGCGACCGAATTCGACCGCCACCTGCGGCGCGTAGCCCTGCATCGACGCCAGCAGCGTGGTCTTGATGCACTGCAGTTCCTTGCCGCTCTCGTCGACCTTCTGCTCGAGCAGGCCGGCCAGCGGTTCGGCGAAGGCGTAGGACAGAAGGATGCCGAGGAAGGTCCCGACCAGGGCCGAGCCGATCATGCCGCCGAGCACCGCCGGCGGCTGCCCGACCGAACCCATCGTGTTGACCACACCGAGCACGGCCGCGACGATGCCGAACGCCGGCAGGCCGCCGGCCAGCCGCTGCAGCGCGGCCACGGGGGCATGCGCCTCGTGGTGGTGGGTCTCGATCTCGCTGTCCATCAGCGACTCGATCTCGTGCGAGTTGAGATTGCCCGAGACCATCATGCGCAGGTAGTCGGTGATGAACTCGACCACGTGATGGTCGTGTCCCACCGTCTCGTACTTCTTGAACAGCGGCGACTCGTGCGGGCTCTCGACGTCGCTCTCGATCGCCATCAGCCCTTCCTTGCGCGCCTTCTGCAGGATGTCGTAGAGCAGCGCCATCAGCTCCATGTAGCGCGCCTTGGTGTACTTGCTGCTCTTGAAGCACAGGGCCAGGCCCCTGCCCGTGGCCTTGAGCACCTTGGGCTGGTTGTTGGCGACGAAAGCCCCGAACGCCGCGCCGCCAATGGCGGCCATCTCGAACGGCAGCGCATGCAGCACGACGGAAATGTTGCCGCCGTGGGCGATGAAGACGCCAAAGACGGCGCCCATCGCGACAAGCCAACCGACGATCACGAACATGGTGCTGGGGGCGGAACAATCCGAACGAGGGTGTGCGCGTTTTATCGGCGCCCGGCCGTCACGCTTGAGCCAGTGTCACGCGGGCGACGGGCCAGACATCCAAGCAACAGGACTTGTTTGACCCCCCAATAAGAAACGCGGCCGGCCGATGGCTCGGCGGCCGCGTGAAAGCACAGAAACTGTGCCAGGAGGAGACAAGCAAGAAAACCGTCAGGTGGGTATCGGCAGTTCGGGCGGGAACTTCAGTGCGCCGCGGCGGTTGCGTCGATGCGCAGCGACCCGGCGGACCTTCCCCCAGCCCGCACGAGCCACAGGGTCGCACAGACGGCGCATCCCGGGCCTGGCATGCGGTTGGGGCGGCGTGACATTTTCCTCGCCGAGGCGGTGCCGGGCTGGAGGACGCGGAGTTCAGTGATCGCGTGCCCGCAATGAGGGCCATTGCAATGGACGGCTCGATCAACCCACGGACACGCGATCTCGCCCCTCCTGCTTGGATCGATACAGCGCGGCGTCGGCACGCGCGATCACCGCCGCTTCGTCGTCGCCGGCCCGCAGCGCCGCCACACCGGCCGACACCGAGATGTTGCCGAGAATCGCATCACTCGTGCGATGCTTGATCTTCACGCTCTTGACACTCTTGCGCACCGCCTCTGCCAGCGCCGTCGCCTCGTCGAGCGAGCGCCCGGGAAGCAGAACGGCGAACTCCTCGCCACCGTAGCGCGCGGCCGATGCCCCCGGAAGCGTTCGAATGCTCAGGCCCAGCACCTCACCGATCGTTGCCAGCACGCGGTCGCCGAGCAAGTGGCCGTGGGTGTCGTTGACTTTCTTGAAGTGGTCGATATCGAACAGGACCAGGCAGTTCGAGGACGCCGTCGTCTGCTGCGGATCGAGCATTGCGCGCAGGCGCTGATCGAATCCCTTGCGATTGAGCACCCGGGTCAGCGGGCAGCGCACAGCGTCCTCGCGGGTGCGTTCGAGCTCATCACGCAAGGCTTCGATCTCCTGGTGGCTCCTCGTCACCTGCTGCTGCAGCGTCGCGACCGAGGATTGCATCTGCTCCGTACTGGCAAGCGTCTCGGACAGCTGCGATGACAGCAACGGGGCGTCGGCCTGGGTCAGGCTTCGGTTGAGCTGACTCAGCCGTTCGCCGAAGGCGTTCGCCGAGTCCCCGGTGCGCAATGCCGACTGCGACAACTCGGCCATCACGCGGCCAAAGCTCTCGCGCACCCGCTCGGCCGTGGCCTCGTCGATCTCGGCGATGTGCTCGCGGTAGAGGCGCTCGACCGTGGCGTCGCCCAGGCGCGGCTCGGCGACCAGGCACTTGTCGATGTCGGCGCTCAGCCGTGGATTCGTGCCCGACACGTACTCGTACCAGACGGCATACGTGGTCGGATTGGCGGCCGCGTCGTGCTGGCCGATCTGCGCCAGCGCCAGACGCAGCAGTTCGGCGCTTTGCTGCCGGGTCTGCTTGTAGCGAATCATGGTGCGTGCTCCAGCACGACAGGCGTCGCCTGCGCGGCGGCCGGCACGGCTGCCGGCGACGCGGCGCCGATTCGCGCGAGCTCGGCGGGAATCTCGGCGGCCATCACCGGTCGACCGACGTAGTAGCCCTGCAGCAGGTTGCAGCGCATCTGCGTCAGCACCTCGGCTTGTTCGCGTGTCTCCACGCCCTCGGCGGTGACGGAAAAGCCCAGGCTGTCGGCCATCGACAGGATCGCGCGC
>JAOUIM010000391.1 GCA_029884035.1 Aquincola sp.
CGGCCGATCAGCGCTATGAGCTCGCGCGCCGCCGGGTCGGTGACATGGGCGGTCGGCTCGTGGCGAGCCCGGCGCGGGTGCGCGTCGTGCTGCCGGCGGCCGCGCCGGCGCTCGCATGATCAGGGCTGCAGCGCGAGCCACCCCCATGCCACGGCCAGCGTGAGCAGCGTCACCGGCACACCGGTGGCCGCGTGAGTGCGCCAGTCGATCACGACGCCGCTCCTGCGCGCGAGATCAGCAACGATGAGGTTGGCGATCGATCCCACCAGCAGCAGGTTGCCGGCAAAGGTGCTCACGAGCGCCAGTGTCATGCCGGCACGGTCGCCCTGCAGGTGCGGCAGCATCAGCATGACGGCCGGCACGTTCGACACCACGTTCGACAGCAGCACGCCCAGCACCAGCAGCGGGCCCGCGTCCGACACGTTCACGCCTTGTTGGCCGAGCCAGGCCAAGGCCTGCGCGGCCAGCCCGGTGGTTTCGAACGCATGATTAACGACGAACAGGCCGATGAAGAGCAGCAGCAATTGCCAATCGACGAATCCCATCACGTCGGCCGAGTGCAGCCGGCGGCTCAGCAGCAGTACGCCGGCACCCACCAGCGCGGCCACGTCCCGCGGCATGTCGGTGAACAGGAACACGCCCATCAGCGTGATGGCCACGGCGAGGCCCTTGACAGTCTGGAACGCATCGAACCGAGGTTCGTGCTCGGGCACCGGATGAGCCGCGGCAGCGGACGCAGCGCCGAGCCCGCGGGCGCCGGGCCCGAACACCAGCCACAGCCACAGCAGCGCCAGGCCCAGCACCACCGGCACCAGCGCATGCCACGTGTAGCCCGCGAACGGCAGCAGCATCACCGAGCCGATCAGCATGTTCTGCGGATTGCCGATCAGCGTGAGCGCCGAGCCGATGTTGGCCGCGCACGCGAGCCCGATCAGGAAGGGCACCGGATTGAGTCCGCGCGCCAGTGTCAGGCGCACCACCACCGGGGCCATCGCGAGGCAGATCACGTCGTTGGAAAAGACCGCGGAAAGCGCCCCTGCGACCCCGATCAGTGCCGCCAGCAGCCCCGCCGGAGACAGGGGCAGCTCGCCCACGCGGTGCGTGACGGCGCGATAGAAGCCCCCCAGGCGCATCTGGGCCGATACCACCATGAAGGCGAACAGCAGCACGATCGTCGGCAGGTCGACCGCGCGAGCCGCCTGCTCGACCGTCATGCCGGTGACGGCGATCACGGCGATCGCACCGAGCAACGCAACCCCCGAGCGGTCGAGTTTCAAGCGTGGCAGGCCGCCGAGGAACATGCCCAGGTACACGATGCCGAACACCGCCACGATGCCCCAATCCACCACGCCGTGGCCGAGGGCCTGGACCTGGGGCAGGGTGGGCAGCATGGGTGCAGAGGTCGGATCGGCGGCTTGCGGGACGGCGGAGTCGTCCAGCGAGCCGGCGGGCCCCGCCGGTGCAGCGTCGAGCGGCGGCATCATAGCGGTGGACCTGGTGCTCACCCGGCGGGCTGACCCTGGGGTGCTAACACCGAAGCCTGCGGGGCCGCGGTGTCTTGCTACTCGAAGCCGCGCGTCCCGAGCCGCACGCGGGCGAAGTCAATTCCGGTGGCCTGCTGGACCTCCTGGCGCATGCCTTCACGCAATACGAAGAGTTGCGGCGCAGCCTGCACGCGCGCGGTACGGACGACGCCCGACGCGAGCATGGCGCGCCACGCCAGAGTCTCGGCTAGTGCCTGTTTCTGTGCGTCACTGCGCGTGGCGAGCTCGCTGGCCTTCAGCGACCGGCGCCAATGGCGTGCCAGCGCCACGACCTGCGCGGGCGACGCGGTCTCGCCTGCATAGCTCTCCCAGTACACCGCCAGGTAGACGCCCAGGACGTCGGCCACGTTGGTTGGCGAGCGGCCATGCAGGCGCAGCAGCCTGACGAACTGGCCCTTGAGGTCGGCGATGCGCAGCTCTGCTTCGAGTTTGGGCCGCCATTGGTCGCGGTTGCGCCGAGCCAGATCGTCAATGACTTCGCGGTCGACTTTTTGGCTGACCCCGGCCGTCGGCTTGAAGTCCAGGCTCTGGGGGGCGGCAGCTGGCGAGGGCCGGGGTTGAAGCGCGGCACGTCGGCACGCTGGATCGGACCGATGCCTCGCGCAGTACGCCTTGCTGCGCAGTGCCGGCTCCGCGATGACCCGGGTCGATGTTGCAGCCACCGAGGGGCGGGCGGGCGACAGCAGTGCCGGATTGATCCCGACCTGCGCCTTGCCGAGGCCCAGGTCCAAGGCTGCGGACGGGCTCCACTGGGCGCAGGCCACGGCTGCTGTCAGCGACAGGCACAGGCCCGTGGTGATGCTGCGTGCGTCCATCGCATGCATCGTGTCACGTCATGGGCGACCCGCGTAAACGGGCGCAACGCGCGACGGGCAGGCGACCGGCTTAGGGGCTAACACGGATTCAGTCGGAGGCCCAGGGGCGGTCAACATCGGGATCTGCGCTGCGGCGCACAATCCCCCTTTTTGGTCCACGACAGTGCTCTCGTTGCAATTGAACCTCCTCACGAGGCTCGGCCCCCGCGCCGAGGAGTCGCGTCGCGGGCCTGTGAGCACGGTGCCCGGAGCCTGGCACGACTCGGCGATCTCCCAGCTCGATGCGATCGTGGCCACCAACGAACACTTGGCGGCGCAGGCGTGGCGACGCAGGGCCGTTTGGGTTGCGACGCTGGTTGCCGCCGCGCTGCTTGTGCTCGTGTCGCTGTGGCGCCCAGCCCGCGACGAACCGTCTCTGCACACGTCAGCCCTTGCCGCGCCACGCGCGCCAGTGTCGGTTGCCGCGGGGGCGGCGCCGGCTGGCCAAGCGCCCATTGCGGTGAACATGATGGCAGTGACCACGCGGGTCGCCCCGACGCCCGTCGTGTCCGCGCCAACGGCCACCCGGCCTGTCGTGTCCACGGCATCGGCGGCACCGCTGGCCATGGCCGGAGCGGTGCCCGTCGTCGCCACGCCGATCGACGAGGCCGCACGCAAGGCTCGCGCCGTGAAGATCACCGAGGCTCGCCGCAAGGCGGCCGAACTGGCGCGGGCGCGCGCCGTGGACGAGGAAGACGCGCAGCGCCGGCAGCGCGTGCAAGAACAACAGGACAGCGAACTGGAGCAGCAGCTTGCGCAAGCCACGCGCCAGCGCGCCGCGGCAGCGGAGCGCTCGCGGCTGCAGGCGATACAGCTCGCCCGCGAGACGCACCGAAGCGTGCGTGAGACATGTTCCGCCGCAGGTGGATTCATCGGTGAGCAGCTGTGTCATTCGCGCGAGTGCCGCAAGCCGGAGCAGCAGGGTGATCCGGTGTGCGTGCGCCTGCATGACATCGAAATGGCGAGGCTGCGCACCAGCGCTGACCAGTAGTGCGAAGTGGTGCGGTTCGGGCGCGAGGGCGCGTCCGCCGCGTTGCAGCCCGCAATCACCGCCCCCGCGATGCGAGCCGCTGACGTGGCCGATTCAGTGACCGTCGAGGTGCGCCGCAGCGGCCGACGCTTCGAGGCCGAGGCCATGCTCGACCTCGACGCCAGCGCCCGGACCGTTTGGAACACCATCACCGACTACGACGCGTTGCCAGGTTTCATGCCGGGTATCCGCGCCTGCCGGGTGCTGGAACGCCAGGCACAGGGCCGCGCCG
>JAOUIM010000039.1 GCA_029884035.1 Aquincola sp.
CCACGGCGACCAGGCAGGGGATCGCCAACTGCACGGTACCCAGCAGCGCCAGCCAGGCGACGTCATGGCCGGAGGCCTGCAGCGGCCAGGCCAGCGGCAGCGTGATCGCAGCCGACAGCAGCGCGCCGATCAGAACGGCCGGCAGCATGTCGGACGCCTCCTCCCGACCGCGCAGGCTCTGGATCAGTGTCCAGTTCACCGCGGCGGCCACCGGCACGGCAAGCGCCACAGCCGTGCCCAGCAGGTGCCTGCCGCCCTGCAATTCACTGGCGTACATCCACGCGATGCCCATACCGGCCAGCACGATCGCGCCCCAGGTGCGCGGCGCGAGCCGATGCGCAAGCGCGAGCCGCGCAGCCAATGCAGTGAACAGCGGCGCCAGCGCCATCGTCACAAGCACGTTGGCCACCGTGGTCAACGTGATCGCCATCATGAAGGCGGTGAACATCGTGCACCAGCACAGCCCCGACAGCCACAGCGCACGGCCGCCACGGTTCAGCGACGTCCAGAGCGCGGCCGGCCCGCGCAGCACGCCGAGCATGAACACCAGGGCCAGTGCGTTGAAAGCGCTTCGCCAGAACGTGACCTCGAAAGGGCGCGCGCTGTCGAGCCAGCGCGTCACCACGCCGGCCATGCTCCACATCAGCGTCACGGCGACCATCAGCGCCACCGCACGGCCATGCCTCATGCAGCTTCGCGCGAGGCGCGCTTGCGGTCGTGCTCCTTGAGGTGGCGCTTCCTGAGCCGGATGCTCTTCGGCGTGATTTCCACGAGCTCGTCGTCCTCGATGAACTCGACCGCGTACTCGAGCGTCAGATCGATCGGCGGCGTGATCTTGATCGCGTCCTCCTTGCCCGAGACACGGAAGTTGGTCAGCTGCTTCTGGCGCACCGCATTGACGACGAGGTCGTTGTCGCGGCTGTGCACGCCCACGATCATGCCCTCGTACACCGGGTCGCCGGGCTTGACGAACATGCGGCCGCGGTCGTCGAGCTTGCCCAGTGCATAGGTGACGATCTCGCCGTCGTCCATGCTGATCAGTACGCCGTTCTTGCGCCCGCCGATCTCGCCCTTGAAGGCCTCGTAGCCGTCGAAGATGTTCGAGATCAGCCCGGTGCCGCGGGTGAGGTTCATGAACTCGTTGGAGAATCCGATCAGCCCGCGCGCCGGGATGCGGTACTCCAGGCGCACTCGGCCCATGCCGTCGGTCTCCATGTTGACGAGATCCGCCCGGCGCTCGCCGAGCGCCTGCATCACGCCACCCTGATGGCTGTCCTCGACATCCACCGTCACGAGTTCGATCGGCTCCTGTCGCTCGCCGTCGACCTCGTGGAACACGACGCGCGGCTTGGAGACGGCCAGTTCGTAGCCCTCGCGGCGCATGTTCTCCAGCAGGATGGTCAGGTGCAGCTCGCCGCGCCCCGAGACCTCGAAGATGCCGTCCTCGTCGGTCTCCTTGACCTTGAGCGCCACGTTGCTCTGCAGCTCGCGCTGCAGGCGGTCCCAAATCTGGCGGCTGGTGACGAACTTGCCCTCGCGGCCCGCGAGCGGTGAGGTGTTGACGCAGAAGTTCATCGTCAGCGTCGGCTCGTCGACCTTGAGCATCGGCAGCGGGCGCGGATCCTCGAGCGAGGTGATCGTGACACCGATGCCGATGTCCTCGATGCCATTGACCAGCACGATGTCACCCGGCCCGGCACTGTCGGCGGGCACGCGCGCGAGCCCCTCGAACTTGAGCACCTGGTTGATGCGCGCCTTGCGCGGCGTCGACTCGGGTCCTTCATACACGGCAACATCCATCGCCGGCTTGAGCACGCCGCTGTGCACGCGGCCGATGCCGATGCGGCCGACGTAGCTGGAGTAGTCCAGCGAGCAGATTTGAAGTTGCAGCGGCTCGGCCTCGCTGCCCTGGTGCGGCGGCACGTGCTCGATCACCGCGTCGAACAGCGGCGCCATGTCCGTACCCACCTCGCCTTGCGTTCGCGTGGCCCAGCCGTTCAGGCCGGAGGCGAAGATCACCGGGAAATCAAGCTGGTCTTCGGTGGCATGCAGCTTGTCGAACAGCTCGAAGGTCGCGTTGATCACGTAGTCCGGGCGCGCTCCGGGCCGGTCGACCTTGTTGACCACGACGATCGGCTTGAGCCCGAGCGCCAGCGCTTTTTTGGTAACGAAGCGCGTCTGCGGCATCGGGCCCTCGACCGCATCGACCAACAGCAGCACGCCGTCGACCATCGACAGCACCCGCTCGACCTCGCCGCCGAAATCGGCGTGGCCCGGCGTGTCGACGATGTTGATGTGCGTGCCTTTCCACTCGACGGCGCAATTCTTGGCCAGGATCGTGATGCCGCGCTCGCGCTCGAGATCGTTGCTGTCCATCACGCGCTCGGCCACCTTCTCGTTCTCGCGGAAAGTGCCGGACTGGCGCAGCAACTGGTCCACCAGCGTGGTCTTGCCGTGGTCGACGTGGGCGATGATGGCGACGTTGCGGATCTGGGTGTTCATGTCGGTGCGGTCTGGTCCGCCTCGAGCGCCGCGACGCCCCCGCGGGGGGACGCGAACGCACAAGGCGTGTGGGTGGTCAATTCATGCCTTGGATCTCGAGCGGGCTGAGCAGTCGATCAGGGATAAGTTCGCCGGCGGTGATGTGGGCGGCGCCGAGCAGCGACCTGTTGCCAGGCCCATAGACCCGCACCCGCGGCTCATCGGGCGCGTCGACGCGGCGCCGCAGACCCGTGAGGAATCTCGCCGCCTCTGCGGCCGAAAGCCGCCACTCCGGCCAATCGGCCAGCAGCGCGTCCGGCGCCTTCAGGCGCGCCTCGCGATCGTTCGCGCTCAGCTCGCCCAGCGCGTCCAGGGTGATGGCGTCGTCGATCGACAGCGGGCCGCTGGCCGTGCGCCTGAGCGCAGCCAGGTGGGCGCCGCAGCCGAGCGCTTCGCCAAGATCCTCGGCGAGGGTACGGATGTAGGTGCCCTTGCTGCATCGCACGTCGAGCACCAGCGTCGGGCCCGCCCACGACAGCAGGTCGATCGAGCGCACGGTGACGCGACGTACCTGGCGCTCGACCTCGCGTCCCTCGCGCGCGTACTCGTAGAGCGCGCGGCCCTCGTGCTTGAGCGCCGAATGCATGGGTGGGCGCTGGTCGATCGGACCGGTGAAGCGAGCCAGCGCGGCATCGATGTCGGCGCGGTCAAGCCGTACCGGTCGTTCGAGCGCCGTGACGCCCTCGAGGTCGCCGGTGGTCGTCGTGCGCCCCAGGCCCAGCGTCGCGAGGTAGCGCTTGTCGGCATCCAGGCTCGCCTGCGAGAACTTGGTCGCCGCACCGAAGCACAACGGCAGCAGGCCCGAGGCGAGCGGATCGAGCGTTCCGGTGTGGCCGGCCTTCTCGGCATCCAGGAGCCGCCTGGCCTTCTGCAAGGCGTCGTTGCTCGACAGGCCCACCGGCTTGTCGAGCAGCAACACGCCGTGCACCGGGCGCCTTGGCATCACTCGTCCTTCGCGCGCGAGGCATTCGCCTCGCGAATCAGCGCGGTGAGTTCAGCGGCCCGCTCGGTGGTTCGATCGAACTGGAAGTGCAGTGTCGGCACGGTGTGAATTGAAAGGCGCTTGAACAGCCCGTTGCGAAGCCACCCCGCCGCCTCGTTGAGTGCTGCCTCGCACTGGGCCGGATCGCCCACCAACAGCGAGAACAGCACCTTGGCATGCGCATAGTCGGGGGTGACCTCGACTGCATTGATCGTGAGCATGCCGATGCGCGGATCCTTCAGCTCGCGGATCAGTCCGGCCACATCGCGCTGGATCTGGTCGGCGACACGGAAGCTGCGGTTGGGGATAGTGCGTTTGTGCTTTGTCATCTCGGGCTCCACAAGCCAGAAAGCCCCGCCTTGGGGGACGGGGCTTTCTGCACGTTGGCGGAAGGTCCGGTCCTAGAGGGTTCGGGCGACTTCCTTGACTTCGAAGAATTCCAGGTGGTCGCCTTCCTTGATGTCAGTGACGTTCTTCAGCTTGATGCCGCACTCGAAGCCCTCGGCCACCTCGCGGACGTCGTCCTTCATTCGCTTGAGCGAATCGACCTCGCCGGTGTAGATCACGACGTTGTCGCGCAGCAGGCGGAAACGCGCATTGCGCGTGACGCGACCGGCCGTGACCATCGAGCCGGCCACGGTACCGATCTTGCTGGCCACGAACACGGTGCGGATCTCGGCGGTGCCGATGACCTCTTCCTTCTGCTCGGGCGCCAGCATGCCGGCCATCGCCGCCTTCACCTCATCGACCGCGTCGTAGATGATGTTGTAGTAGCGGATGTCGACGCCGGAGGACTCGGCCAGCTTGCGTGCAGGCGCATCGGCGCGCACGTTGAAGCCGATGATCACCGCCTTGGAGGCGATCGCCAGGTTGACGTCGCTCTCGCTGATGCCGCCCACCGCGGCGTGCACCACCTGCACCTTGACCTCGTCGGTCGAAAGCTTGGCCAGCGACGAGGCCAGCGCCTCTTGCGAACCCTGCACGTCGGCCTTGACGATCAACGAAAGGGTCTGCGCGCCAGCCCCCATCTGCTCGAACATGTTCTCCAGCTTGGCAGCCTGCTGCTTGGCAAGCTTGACATCGCGGTACTTGCCCGAGCGGAAGGTGGCGATCTCTCGCGCACGCCGCTCGTCGGCCAGCACCATGAATTCGTCGCCCGCCTGGGGAACCTCGGTCAGGCCCTGGATTTCCACCGGAATCGACGGTCCCGCCTCGTCGGCAGGCTTGCCGTTCTCGTCGAGCATCGCCCGCACGCGCCCATAGCTCGAACCGGCCAGCACGACATCACCCTTCTTGAGCGTGCCGCTTTGCACCAGCACCGTGGCCACCGGGCCGCGGCCCTTGTCGAGCTGTGCCTCGATCACCAGGCCCTTGGCCATCGCGTCGGTCGGGGCCTTGAGCTCGAGCACTTCGGCCTGCAGCAGCACCTGTTCGAGCAGCGCATCGATGCCCTCGCCGGTCTTCGCCGACACCGGAACGAACGGCGACTCTCCACCGAATTCCTCGGGCACGACCTGTTCGGCCACCAGCTCGCTCTTCACGCGTTCCGGGTTTGCCTCGGGTTTGTCGATCTTGTTCATCGCCACGACGATCGGCACGCCGGCCGCCTTCGCATGGTGGATCGCTTCCTTGGTCTGCGGCATCACGCCGTCGTCGGCCGCCACCACCAAGACCACGATGTCGGTCGCCTTGGCGCCGCGTGCCCGCATCGCGGTGAACGCCGCGTGGCCCGGCGTGTCCAGGAACGTGACCACGCCGCGCGGCGTCTCGACGTGGTAGGCGCCGATGTGCTGCGTGATGCCCCCCGCCTCGCCCGCCGCCACGCGCGTCGTGCGGATGTAGTCGAGCAGCGAGGTCTTGCCGTGGTCAACGTGGCCCATCACCGTGACCACCGGCGCGCGCGATTGCAGCTCGCCAGTCTGCGCCGCCTGCTCTTCCTCGGTGAAGGCGTCCGGATCGTCGAGCTTGGCAGCCAACGCCTTGTGGCCCATCTCCTCGACAAGGATCATCGCAGTCTCCTGGTCGAGCGACTGGTTGATCGTCACCATCTGGCCAAGCTTCATCAGCTGCTTGACCACCTCGGCGGCCTTGACGCTCATCTTGTGCGCCAGGTCGGCCACGGTGATGGTCTCGGGGACATGCACCTCCTGGACCACGAACTCGGCGGGCGCGGCAGCTGCGCCATTGCCGCCGGCATCGCCCCGTTCGCCGCGTCCCCGGCCTCTGGGCGAGCGCCAGCCGGCGCGCGCGGCGCCGCCAGCGGTGTCGCCACGGGTCTTGAGCGCGCGCTTCTTGGCCGCGTCGTCGGCCCAGCTCGAAGACAGCTTCTCGCTCTTGACCGATTTCTTCTCGCCCGGCTTGGCGGCGCCGGGCGCAGCCGCGCCGGGCTTGGCCGCAGCCTTGTGGATCGTGCCCTTGATGCCCGCGTCGGCCTTCGCCTCGGGCTTGGCTTCTTCGGCCTTCTTCGCCACCAGCACCTTCTTGGGCGCGCTCATCATGGCGCGGATCGCCGCAGCCTCGCTTTCCGCCGCCTTGCGGCGCTTCTCGAGGTCGACGAGCCGCTGCTTGTCTGCGGCGTCGTTGTCCGCAGCCTTCACCACGCGCACGACGGCCGGCTTGGGCGCCTCGGCAACCGGCGCCGGCGCCGCCGCCGCGGGCGGCTCCGCCGGCGGAGCACCCGCCGCAAGCTCGCTCGCAGCGCGGTCGGCCGCAGCCTGTGCACGCGCTTCGGCTGCGTCGCGCTCGCGCTGCTCCTGTTGCTCGCGCAGGCGGCGCTTCTCGGCAAGCTCTTCTTCCTGGCGCCGCAGCAGTTCGGCTTGGCGACGCGCCTCGTCGGCGCGCCGCTCGAGCTCGTCGTCGTCAATGACCGGCGCGACCGGCTCGGCAACCGGCTCCTCGGCCGCGGGGGCGTCGTCGCGCTTGACGAACGTGCGCTTCTTGCGCACCTCGACCTGGATCGTGCGTGCCTTGCCCGTGGCGTCGGCCTGCTTGATCTCGGTCGTGCTCTTGCGCGTGATGCTAATCTTCTTGCGCTCACTGGCCGCCGCGCTGCCGTGCGACAGGCGCAGATGGTCGAGCAGGCGAGCCTTGTCGGCTTCGGTCAGGGCATCGTCGACCGACCGCTTGGCCACGCCGGCCGCGGTGAGCTGGTCGAGCAGCGTTGCCGCCGGGCGATTCAGCTCGGCAGCGAATTGGGCAACGGTGGTGGCGGCCATGTGTGTGCGATCTTCGTCGTTGCGGCGTCAGTCGTTGAACCAGTGCTCACGCGCTTTCATGATCAGCGCCTTGGCCTGTTCGTCGTCGATGCCAGTCATCTCGGTCAGCTCGTCGACCGACAGGTCGGCCAGATCGTCGCGGGTGTGGATGCCGCCCTCGGCCAGCTTGCCGATCAGCTCAGGGGTCAACCCGTGACCCTCGAACTCGAGGTCGCGCAGGTCCTGTGAGACTTCTTCGACCGCCTCCTCGCGCGCGATCTCCATCGTGAGCAATGCGTCTTTCGCGCGCGTGCGCAGCTCGTTGACCGTGTCTTCGTCGAAGCCCTCGATCTCGAGCATCTCCTGCATCGGCACGTAGGCCACCTCCTCGAGGCTGTTGAATCCCTCGGAGATCAGCAGGTCCGCGACTTCCGCATCGACGTCGAGCTTGTCGACGAACAGCCTGCGCACCGACTCGCTTTCCTTGGCGTGCTTCGCCTCGGACTCCTCGGCGGTCATGATGTTGATGCGCCAACCGGTGAGCTCGGAGGCAAGCCGCACGTTCTGGCCGCCACGGCCGATCGCGATTGCGAGGTTCTCCTCGTCAACGACGACATCCATCGCGTGACGCTCCTCATCGACCACGATCGACGATACGTTGGCCGGCGCCAGCGCGCCGATAACGAACTGCGCAGGATCGTCGGACCACAGCACGATGTCGACACGCTCACCGGCCAGTTCGTTGGTGACGGCGGTGACGCGCGAACCGCGAACGCCCACGCAGGTGCCGATCGGGTCGACGCGCTTGTCGTGCGACTGCACGGCGATCTTGGCCCGACTGCCCGGGTCACGCGCGCAACTCTTGATCTCGAGCAGGCCCTGGTCCATCTCGGGCACTTCCTGCGCGAACAACTCCTTCATGAAGTCGGGGCTCGAACGCGACAGCATGATCTGCGGGCCGCGCACTGTCTGGTCGACGCCCAGGATGTAGGCACGCACCCGATCGCCCGACCGCAGGTTTTCCTTGGGGATCATCTCGGTGCGCTTCAGGCGCCCCTCGACCCGCCCCGACTCGACGATGATGTCGCCCTTGTCGAGGCGCTTGACGCTGCCGACCATGATCTTCTCGCCGCGCGAGAGGAAGTCGTTGAGCAACTGCTCTCGTTCGGCATCGCGGATCTTCTGCAGGATCACCTGCTTGGCCGCCATCGCGCCGATGCGCCCGATCGGGACCGAATCGATCGGCTCCTCGATGTGGTCGTCGACCTCGATGTCCGGAATCTGTTCCTGCGCCTCGAACAGCAGGACTTCGGCATCGGGAATCTGCAGACCCGCCTCGTTGGCCACCACGTGCCAACGGCGGAAGGTCTCGTAGTCGCCGGTCTCGCGGTCGATCGCGACGCGGATGTCGACCTCGCCGCCGTGCAGCTTCTTTGTGGCCTGGGCCAGCGCAGACTCGACCGCACCGAATACGGTGTCACGCGGCACCGTCTTCTCGCGCGAGATGGCATCAACCAGCATCAGCATTTCGCGATTCATCTTCTTCTCACTTCAGCAACTCAGCGGCTGCAGGCTGGACGGCCTGCCGACCCTTGAAATTCACCACCGGCACGAGGCGCGCCTCGCGCACCTCGCCGAACGCGAAGTCGAGCGCCTGCTCGGGCGCCCCTTTGGCCTGCGGCTCCATCGTCAGGCGCCAGCCCCCCTCACGGGCGGCCAGCACACCCTTGAACTTCTTGCGTCCTTGGAACGGCAACTTCAGCGTCAATTCGATCGCGGCCCCGGCGAACCGCATGAAGTCGGCCTCGCGCTTGAGCGGGCGGTCCAGTCCCGGCGACGAGACTTCCAGGCGCGCGTAGTCGCAATGCTCGACCTCGAGCACATACTGCAGCTGGCGGGTCACGGTCTCGCAGTCCTCGACCGTCACGAACTCGCTGTCTGCGCTCGGGTAGCGATGTCCAGGCACCCGATCAATGAACACGCGCAGCAGCCCGCCCCCCGAGCGTTCGAGGTCGACCAGCTCGTAGCCGAGGCCGGTCACGGTGCGTTCGACGGCTTGCTGCCAGGTCATCCGGGGTCGTGCAAGAGGGAAAAGCGATCGAGCAAAAAAAAAGGGCAGGATGTTGAAATCCGCCCATTCGGGGTTTTCAGCGAAGCCCGCATTGTACCTTGCAAGAGGCATGCCTTCAAGCGCCAGCCTGCCCCGTGCCAGAATGGGAGGCTTGGAGCAAGACACGGAGACACCATGGGTTTTCTGGCCGGCAAGCGCCTCCTCGTGACCGGCGTGCTCAACTCCAGGTCGCTCGCCTATGGGATCGCCCGCGCCTGTCGACGCGAAGGTGCGGAGCTCGCCTTCAGCTACCAGGGTGATCGCTTCCGCGAGCGCATCGCCGAGATCGCCGCCGAGTTCAGTTCGAGTCTCACCTTCGACTGCGACGTCTCCGAGGACGTCCAGATCGAGCGACTGTTCGAGCAGCTCGGCCAGCACTGGGATCAATTCGACGGCTTCGTGCACGCGATCGCGTTCGCGCCGCGCGAGTCGATCGCCGGCGACTTCCTCGAGGGCTTCTCGCGCGAGGCCTTCCGCACCGCCCATGAGATCTCCGCCTACAGCTTTCCCGCAATGGCCAAGGCAGCATTGCCGCGGCTGCGCCCTGGGGCGGCGTTGCTGACGCTCAGCTACCTGGGTGCCGTGCGCTACGTTCCCAACTACAACACGATGGGCCTGGCCAAGGCCTCGCTCGAGTCCAGCGTGCGCTTCCTGGCGCAAAGCCTGGGCGGGCGCGGCATCCGGGTCAACGCGATCTCTGCCGGCCCGATCAAGACACTGGCCGCCTCGGGCATCAAGGACATCGGCAAGCTGCTGGCCGACTTCGCCGCCGCCGCGCCGATCCGCCGCAACGTGACGATCGACGATGTCGGCAACGCGGCCGCTTTCCTGCTGTCGAATTTGGCCGCCGGCGTCAGTGCCGAGGTCATGTACGTCGACGGCGGCTTCAGCCAGGCAGGGTCGATCGCCTCGGGCGGCTGAGGCCGCACTCGCGACGCGCGCTCAGCCGCGCACGCAGTCGACGAAGTAGCGCGCACCACCCGGCGCCTCCTCGGCCACCAGGCCGTGCACGTCGGTGTCGAAACCCGGGAAGCGCGCGTTGAATTCGCGCGTGAACAGCAGGTAGTCGACGATCTTCTTGTTGAAACGCTCGCCCGGGATCAGCAGCGGGATGCCGGGCGGGTACGGCGTCAACAGCGCGGTAGTGATGCGGCCCTCGAGCGCCTCGATGGCCACGCGCTCGGTCTCGCGGTGCGCGATGCGGGCGTAGGCGTCGGCCGGCTTCATCGCCGGCTGCAGGTCCGACAGGTACATGTCGGTCACCAGGCGAGCCACGTCGAACTTGGCGTACATCTCATGGATCGACTGGCACAGGTCGCGCAGGCCCAGCCGCTCGTAGGTCGGATGTGCGGCGCAGAACTCGGGCAGGATGCGCCACATCGGCTGGTTGCGGTCGTAGTCGTCCTTGAACTGCTGCAGTGCCGTCAGCAGGGTGTTCCAGCGGCCCTTGGTGATGCCGATCGTGAACATGACGAACAGCGAGTACAGCCCGGTCTTCTCGACGACGACGCCGTGCTCGGCCAGGAACTTGGTGACGATCGAGGCCGGGATGCCGGTCTTGGCGAACTTGCCGGCCACGTCCAGCCCCGGCGTGACAATCGTGCTCTTGATCGGGTCGAGCAGGTTGAAGCCGGCGGCCAGGTCGCCGAAACCATGCCACTTCTCGTTGGCGCCCAGCAGCCAGGCGTCGCGATTGCCGATGCCCTCGGCAGCGAGCTTTTCAGGCCCCCAGACCTTGAACCACCACTCGCGGCCGAACTCCTTGTCGACCTTGCGCATCGCGCGGCGGAAATCCAGCGCCTCGCGCAGACTTTCCTCGACCAGGGCCCTGCCGCCAGGCGGCTCCATCATGGCAGCCGCCACGTCGCAGCTCGCGATGATCGCGTACTGCGGCGAAGTCGACGTGTGCATCAGGTAGGCCTCGTTGAAGAGGTGGCGGTCGAGCTTGACGCGCTGCGAGTCCTGCACAAGCACCTGCGAGGCCTGGCTGAGTCCCGCCAGCAGCTTGTGCGTGCTCTGGGTGGCGTACACGACCGCGTTCTTGGGACGCGGCATGTACTTCGCCATCGCATGGAATTTCTCATAGAACGGGTGGAACGCGGCGTGCGGCAGCCAGGCCTCGTCGAAGTGCAAGTTGTCGATCCAGCCGTCGAGCTTGGCCTTGATGACCTCGGTGTTGTAGAGCACGCCGTCGTAGGTGCTCTGGGTGAGGGTCATGATGCGCGGCTTGACCTTGCTCGCGTCGACGCCGGCCAGCAGCGGGTTGGCCGCGATCTTGCGGCGGATCGTCTCCGGCTCGAACTCGCTTTCGGGGATCGGGCCGATGATGCCCAGGTGATTTCGCGTGGGCGTCAGAAACACCGGCACCGCACCGGTCATGATGATCGAGTGCAGGATGCTCTTGTGGCAGTTGCGGTCCACCACGACGACATCGCCGGGCGCCACCGTGTGGTGCCATACCATCTTGTTGCTCGTGCTGGTGCCGTTGGTGACGAAGAAGCAGTGGTCGGCGTTGAAGATGCGCGCCGCATTGCGCTCGCTCTGCGCCACCGGGCCGGTGTGGTCGAGCAACTGGCCGAGTTCCTCGACCGAGTTGCAGACGTCCGCGCGCAGCATGTTCTCGCCGAAGAACTGATGGAACATGTGGCCCACCGGGCTCTTGAGAAAGGCCACGCCCCCGCTGTGCCCCGGGCAATGCCAGGAATAGGACCCGTCGTTGGCATAGCCCATCAGCGCCTTGAAGAACGGCGGCGCCAGCCCGTCGAGGTAGCTCTTCGCCTCGCGGATGATGTGGCGCGCGACGAACTCCGGCGTGTCCTCGAACATGTGGATGAAGCCGTGCAGCTCGCGCAGGATGTCGTTCGGGATGTGCTGCGACGTGCGGGTCTCGCCGTACAGGTAGATCGGGATGTCGGCGTTGCGGAAACGGATCTCGCGGATGAACTCGCGCAGCTTGAGCACGGCAGGTCCCAGCTCGGGGCCCGAGGTGATCTCCTCGTCGTCGATCGACAGGATGAAGGCGCTGGCCCGGCTTTGCTGCTGCGCGAACGAAGCGAGGTCACCGTAGCTCGTGGTGCCGACGACCTCGAAGCCCTCCTTCTCGATCGCCTGTGCCAGCGCACGCACGCCCAGGCCTGAGGAGTTCTCGCTGCGGTAGTCCTCGTCGATGATGACGATCGGGAAGTGGAAGCGGTGCATCGATGCCGTACCCTGGGTCACGCCGAAGTGCGCGCAGTGTAGAGCCGATACACTGCCTCGCCATACCGCCACACCGACTGGGAAACGATGCCATGGACTGGAGCCTGTCAACCTGGTGGTGGATCGCCTCGGGTGCGCTCGTGGCCGCGGAACTCGCGACGGGCACGTTCTACCTGTTGATGCTCGCGCTTGGTGCAGCCGCCGGGGCGATCGCCGCGCACTTCGGACTCGGATTCACCGCCCAGATGCTGTCGGCCGCCGTTGTCGGCGGTGGCGCGGTGGCGGCCTGGCACCTCAAGCGCGGCGGAACGCGCCCTGCGGTGCACGCGTCCGAGAACCGCGACGTGAACCTCGACATCGGCGAGCATGTCGACGTGGTCGAGTGGGACGCCGACGGCACCGCCAGCGCCCAATACCGTGGTGCCCGCTGGTCCGTGCGCCATGCCGGAAGCGGCACGCCGCGGCCTGGCCGCCATGTCATCCGGCGCGTCGAAGGCAATCGCCTGCACGTCGAACGCGCCGACTGAATCCGAACCCCCAGAAAAGGACTGCCGTGAACGAAATCTTCGTCATCATCATCCTCGTCATCGCCGTGATGTTCGTCGCCCGCGCGGTGAAGGTCGTGCCGCAGCAGCACGCCTGGGTCGTCGAGCGGCTGGGCAAGTACCACGCCACGCTGTCGCCGGGCCTGAACTTCCTCGTGCCCTTCGTCGACCGCGCCGCCTACCGGCACGTGCTCAAGGAGATTCCGCTGGACGTGCCGAGCCAAGTCTGCATCACCAAGGACAACACCCAGCTCACGGTCGATGGCATCCTGTACTTCCAGGTCACCGACCCGATGCGCGCGAGCTACGGCTCGTCGAACTACATCGTCGCCATCACGCAGCTCGCGCAGACGACGCTGCGCTCGGTGATCGGGCGCATGGAGCTGGACAAGACGTTCGAGGAGCGCGATGTGATCAACGCGTCCGTCGTCCAGGCGCTCGACGAAGCGGCGTTGAACTGGGGCGTCAAGGTGCTGCGCTACGAGATCAAGGATCTGACGCCGCCGGCGGCGATCCTGCACGCGATGCAGGCCCAGATCACCGCCGAGCGCGAGAAGCGGGCGCTGATCGCAGCCTCCGAGGGACGGCGCCAGGAGCAGATCAACATCGCCACCGGCGAGCGCGAGGCCTTCATCGCGCGCTCCGAGGGCGAGAAGCAGGCCGAGATCAACACGGCACAGGGCCAGGCCGCCGCCATCGTCGCGGTGGCCGAGGCGAGCGCCGACGCGATCCGCAAGATCGCCGCGGCGATCCAGTCACCGGGCGGTGAACAGGCCGTGCAACTGAAGGTCGCCGAGAAGGCCGTCGAGGCCTACAGCCAGCTCGCGCAGAAGAACAACACAATGATCGTGCCGGGCAACATGACCGAGGTCTCCTCGCTGATCGCCAGCGCGATGGCGGTAATGCGGCAAGGCGCTTCGACGTCGACCGGTCGCTAGAATTCGCACTTCCGCGCGGAGGGATGGATGAGCGGTTTAAGTCGCACGCCTGGAAAGCGTGTGGGGGTTAACAGCCCCCCGCGGGTTCGAATCCCGCTCCCTCCGCCACTTCGGCCGACCCGCGCGCCGTGTCGCGCAACACGCGCGGATTCGCCAGCCCAGAGGGACTGATCGGTCGGCCCGCGCCTACCCCATCACCTTCGACGGCAGCCAGGTGGCCAATTCGGGGAACACGCACAGGATCAGGATCGCCAGGACCATGCACAGCATGAAGGGGAATGCCCCCTTCAGGATCGTTGGCAGCTTGACGTCGGGCGTGATGCCGTTGATGACGAACAGGTTCAGGCCCACCGGCGGTGTGATCAGGCCCAACTCCATGTTGATCGTCAGGATCACGCCGAACCAGATCGGGTCGAAGCCCGCCGCGGTAATCACCGGCATCAGGATCGGCGTGGTCATCAGGATGATGGCCGCCGGCGGCAGGAAGCAGCCCGCGACCAGCAGCATCAGATTGATCGCCGCGAGCACGACCCAGCGGTTGACCTGAAGCTCGCCGATCGATGTGGCCACGGCCTGGGTGACCTGCAGCGACGACATCATGTAGCCAAACAGGATCGAGGTGCCGATGATCATCAGCAGCATGCCCGACTCGCGCAGCCCGTCGCGCAAGATGTTCCACAGATCCATCGGCTTCCAGACGCGATAGATCACGATCACCATCACCAAGCACAGCATCGCACCGACGCCCGCTGCCTCCGAGGGCGTGGCGATGCCGCCGTACAGCGAATAGACAACGCCGACGATCACCGCGATGAATGGCAGCAGCCTGGGCATCAGCTCGAGCTTTTCCTTGATCGAGTAGATGCGTTCGCTGTCGACCAGCTTGGTGCCGCGTTTCCAGCTCAGGAAGAGCGCCCAGGCCATGAAGAGCCCCACCATCAGCAGGCCCGGGATGATGCCGGCGATGAACAGGCGACCGATCGACGTCTCCGAGGCGATGCCGTACAGGATCATCGTGATGCTCGGCGGGATCAGGATACCCAGCGTGCCACCAGCGGCGATGGCGCCGGTTGCCAGGTCGGCGTCGTAGCCGCGCTTACGCATCTCGGGGATGCCCATCTTGCCGATCGCCGCGCAGGTGGCCGGCGACG
>JAOUIM010000392.1 GCA_029884035.1 Aquincola sp.
GGTCGCCTCGAGCGCGTCGCGCAGACGCTCAGGGTATTTCTTGCTGTCCTTGAACTTGAGCGCATCGACCGGTACGACCTCCTGTCCGATCTCGTATCGCCCCTCGGGATCGAGGAAGGCATCGAGCCGTGCGCGCGCACCGATGCGATGGTGGTGGTCGCACTTCGGGCAGACGTTGAGGTTCTGGTCGAGGTCGGTCTTGTAGAGCACCGTCTCGCACGAGGGGCACTTGATCCACAGGCCCTCGGGCACCGTGCGGCGCTCGCTCGGGTCGGTGGGTTGGATGCTCGGGGGAAGCAGTTTTTCGAGCCAGCTCATGCGAGGGTTCCCTTCGACGTTCAATCGCCTCAGAGGGCATCCAGGGCGCTGCGGATCTCGGCGATGAACGCCGCAGCCGCGGGGGCGAGAGTATCGCGCGTTTGTGCCTCCAGCAGTTGCACCAGGCGCGAACCGATCACGACGGCGTCGGCAACGCGGGCGACCGCCTGAGCGGATGCGGCATCGCGGATGCCGAACCCGACCCCGACCGGAACGCTCACATGGGCGCGGATTCTCGGCAGCATCGCGGCGACCGCATCGGTGTCGAGGTGCCCGGCGCCTGTCACGCCCTTGAGCGACACATAGTAGACGTAACCGCTCGCGACGCGGCCCACCTCGGCCATGCGATCGTCGGTCGACGTCGGCGCCAGCAGGAAGATGGGATCCATCGCCGCGGCTTTCAGCTGGGCCGCGAACGCCTGGGCCTCCTCGGGCGGGTAATCCACCACGAGCACGCCGTCGACCCCGGCGGCGCCGGCATCGGCGATGAAACGGTCGATACCATAGCGCTCGATCGGGTTCGCATAGCCCATCAGCACGACGGGCGTGGTCGGGTCCTTCGCACGGAAGTCGCGCGCATAAGTCAGGACCTGCGCCAGGCCGATGCCCTTGGCCAACGCACGCTCGGAGGCCTTCTGGATCACCGGGCCGTCGGCCATCGGGTCGGAGAACGGCACGCCGAGCTCGATCACGTCGGCACCGGCGCGGGCCATCGCCAGCATCACGTCCACGGTGGCCTCGGGAATCGGATCGCCGGCACACAGGTACGGAATCACGGCCTTGCGGCGGTCGCGCCTGAGCGCGTCGAAAGTGGCCCCGATGCGGCTCATTGCTTCACCTTCTGGCCGCGGCAGGAGGGCCGGCAGAAGAACTCCGCACCGGACAGATCGGCCACCGTGCCGATGTCCTTGTCGCCGCGCCCCGACAGGTTCACGAGCAGATGCTGGTCGGGCCGCATCGTCGAGGCGAGCTTCATCGCGTAGGCGACCGCGTGGCTCGATTCGAGCGCCGGAATGATGCCCTCGGTGCGGCACAGGCGGTGGAACGCCGCGAGCGCCTCGTCGTCGGTGATGCCCACGTACTCGGCACGGCCGATGTCCTTCAGGTACGCATGCTCGGGGCCGACGCCGGGGTAATCGAGGCCGGCCGAGATCGAGTGGGTCTCGGTAATCTGGCCATTGGCATCTTGCAGCAGGTAGGTGCGGTTGCCGTGGAGCACGCCGGGTATGCCCGCGGACAGCGACGCCGCGTGCTTGCCGCTGGCCAGCCCCTGTCCCGCCGCCTCGACACCGATCAGGCGGACGGTCTCGTGCTCGATGTACGGATAGAACATCCCCATCGCGTTGCTGCCGCCGCCGACACAGGCAATCACGGCGTCGGGCTGGCGGCCGATCAGCTCGGGCATCTGCGCGAGGCATTCGTCGCCGATCACGCGCTGGAAGTCGCGCACCATCATCGGATAGGGGTGCGGGCCGGCCACGGTGCCGATGATGTAGAAGGTGTTCTCGACGTTCGTGACCCAGTCGCGCAAGGCTTCATTCAGTGCGTCCTTCAAGGTCTTGCTGCCCGACTCGACAGGCACCACGGTGGCGCCGAGCAGGTGCATGCGGTAGACATTGGGCGACTGGCGTTTGACGTCCTCGCTGCCCATGTAGACCACGCACTGCATGCCGTAGCGCGCGGCCACGGTGGCGCTGGCCACGCCGTGCTGGCCGGCACCGGTCTCGGCGATGACGCGCGGCTTGCCCATCCGACGGGCAAGCAGTGCCTGGCCGATCGTGTTGTTGACCTTGTGCGCGCCGGTGTGGTTGAGGTCCTCGCGCTTGAGGTGGATCTGTGCGCCGCCGACCTCGCGCGACAACCGCTCGGCGTGGTAGACCGGGCTGGGTCGGCCGACGAAGTGCTTAAGTTCGCGCTGGAACTCGGCCACGAACTCGGGGTCGCGCCGGTAGTGCTCGTAAGCCGCCTTCAATTCTTCGAGCGCATGGATCAGTGTCTCGGCAACGAACGTGCCGCCATAGGGCCCGAAATGCCCGCGTGCGTCGGGCTGTCGATAATTCAGCATGCCAGGGATCTCCCCGATTCAGGTCGCGAGGTCGGCGAGCCGTGCATCGGCTTCGCGGACCGCTTCGCAGAACCGGCGTATCAGCGCGGCATCCTTGATGCCCTTGTCACCTGCTTCGACGCCGGAGCTCACGTCAACGGCATACGGCCGGACGCGCAGCACCCCATCGATCACGTTGGCAGGATTCAACCCACCAGACAAAACGAGCCGATAGGGAACGTCGGTTGGAAGCAGTGACCAATCGAAGACCTTGCCGCCGCCGCCATAGCCCGCGACGTCGGCGTCGACGAGCAGCGCGGCGGCACTGGAATAACGTAACCCGCAGTCTAGCAAATCGACCCCGCGTGCCATCCGCACGGCGCGCATGTAGGGCCTGCCGACGGCCTCGCAGTCGCGCGGCGACTCGTCGCCGTGGAACTGCAGGAGCGCCTGCGGCAGGGCCGCGCAAGCTGCATCGATCTCTTCGCGCGACGCGTTGACGAACAGCAGCACCGGCGTGACGAAGGGCGGCAGCTCCCGCGCCAGTTCACAAGCGCGTTGCAGCGTCACGTGCCGGGGGCTGCGGGGGTAGAGATTCAGGCCCACCGCGTCGGCGCCGGCTTCCACCGCCGCGGCGACGTCGGCCTCACGTGTCAGACCGCAGATCTTGATGCGTGTGCGGTAGCCAGTCGAAGGCGGGCGTGCGCTCGGGGATGCCATGCGCCGCATCGTAGTACGGCCCGGCGAAGTACAGGCCGTCCGGCGCGAAGGTCGGCGCCGCAGCATCGCGGTCGCGCGCGGCCAGCACCTCGGCCACCCACCCCGGAGCGTGCAGGCCCTGGCCGACGGCGACGAGGCAACCCATGACGTTGCGCACCATGTGGTGCAGGAATGCGTTGCCGTCGAAGTCGAATCGCCAATAGCACCCGCACCGCGAAATGGCGATCGCGCGCAAGGTCTTGACCGGCGTCGGAGACTGGCACTCGCTGCTGCGGAACGCGCTGAAGTCGTGTTCCCCGATCAGGTGGGCGGCGGCCATGCGCATCGCGTCTCCATCGAGCGTGCGGAAGCTCCAACCCACGAGGCCCACCTCCAGCGCGGGTCGGACCGGGGATTCGAGCACGATATACGCATATCGACGCCCGCTCGCCATGTTGCGCGCGTGAAAATCCGCCGCCACGGGGCGGCACCACTGGACCGCGATATCGGGCGGCAGGTAGCGGTTGGTGCCGCGCACCCAAGAGAAGGGCTCGCGCTCGACCGGGGCGTCCAGATGCACCAC
>JAOUIM010000393.1 GCA_029884035.1 Aquincola sp.
AGTGCGTCCAGCTCAGACCAGCGGCCGGCGGCCCCAAGGCTGCTGACTCTTCTTGCCTCGCACGCATATAGCATAGTCAGGCCGCGGCCGGTGACAACGCGGGCTTGTCTATCAACAAGTTGCGGCGCATGAGCAGCGTCCTCGAGCGGTGGAATTCTTTCGGCTTCAAGCGCGCGGAGCGGGTGCCGCCGCGCTGCCGCAGATGAGTTGTCGGGATCGACTTTGACCCTACAGTGAACTCACGCGTCGAGGGTGACGCCCGCACGAGAGAACACACATGGCTGCGGATTCCACGCTCGTCGGCCGCTGATTCCAGCGCATGCCGGGCCGGCGTTCCACGCCATGCCGGGCCGAGGGTGACAGGACGTTGGTACTCTCGTTGAGCCGCTGACGTTCGTCAACGGGCTTTCGTTTTCGACACCGCGGCCGTCGCCGCCGACGCTCCCTTCTGCTTGCGCATCGACTCGCCCTTGAGCGCGAGTCGGTAGCTGTTGTGGATCAGCCGGTCGAGGATCGCATCGGCGATCGTCGGGTCTTGCAGGTAAGCGTGCCACTGTTCGACCGGGATCTGGCTGGTGATGAGCGTGGAACGGCGATCGTAGCGGTCGTCCAAGATCTCGAGCAGGTCACGGCGCACCTGGTCGGCGAGCGGTGCGAGCCCGAAGTCGTCGATGATGAGCAGGTCGGCCTTGGCGATCTGGCGCAGCAGCGTCGACTTGTTCTGCAGCGCGGCGTAGCGCGCGAGTTCGTCGATGAGGCGTGGGATGCGGAAGAACCGCACGCTGTAGTCGGCCCGGCAGGCCGCGTGCCCGACGGCGCAGGCGATGTAGCTCTTGCCGACGCCGGTGGGCCCGGTGATCAGCACGTTCAGGTGCTCGGCGATCCAGCCGAGGTCGGTGACCTGCCCGAGCGCGGCCCGGTCGAGCCCGCGCGGTGCCTTGAGGTCCAAGTCCTCGAGCGCTGCGCTCTGGGTGAGCTTGGCCCAGCGCAGGCGCTGGCGCAGCCGGCAGGACTGACGCTCGACGAGCTCGTGCTGGATCAGCAGCGCGAGGCGTTCATCGAACGTCAGGTCGTTCGAGGCCTGGGTCGTAAGTTGCTGCTCGAGCGCGGCGGCCATGCCGCGCAGGCGCAGCTCGTGCAGTTGGTGAAGAAGCGGTTGGGTCAGCATCGGGTCCTCGTGGTCGTCAGGTGAAGTAACGGGCACCGCGCACGTTGTCGTGCTCGGGCAGGGAGAGCGCCTCCTGCACCGGCGCGGGTGGTGCGAGGATCAGGGCGCGGATCGCGCGGTAGCTGAACGCACGCAGCTCGAGCGCCTGCACGCAGGCCTGCTCGAGCGCGCCGGTGCTGAAGTCGTGGGCGAGGCGCAGGATGCCGAGCGACACGCGCAGCGCCTCATCCGGATGGGCGCGCCGATGCACCTGCTCGCGCAGCACCGCGGCGGTGGCCGGCCCGATCGCCTCGGCCCGCTCGAGCAGCCGCTCGTGGTTCAACTCGATCACGGCCCGGTGCCGCTCGGGCCGATGCGCGGGGTCGGTGACGAACCGTCGTGGCCCGTCCTGGCGCAGATGAGTGGCGACCGCCTGGCCGCGGTAGAACACCTCGACCATGTGCACCGTGAGGCGCAGGTCCACGGTCTTGCCGATCAGCCGGTACGGCACGGAGTAGTACCGTCGCTCGACCTCGACGTGGTAATCGAGGTGCACCTTGGCCTTCTTCCACGTGGCGTACTGGTAGCGGTGCGATGGCAGCGGCTTGAGCGCGGGACGATCGAGCGCGAGGAAGCGCGAGCGGCGCGTGCCTGCCTCGCGTGAGAGCTCCCGGTCGTTGTAGCGCTCGAGCTGGGCGGCGAGTGCCGCGTTGAGCTCGGCGAGGCTGAAGAACGTGCAGTGGCGCAGCGGTGCCAGGATCCAGCGCTCGATGCCCTGGACGGCGGCCTCGACCTTCGCCTTGTCGCGCGGCTTGCGCACCCGCGCCGGCAGGATCGCCACCCCGTAGTGCTCGGCGAAGTCCTGGTAGCTCGGGTTGAGGTCGGGCTCGTAGCGGCAGGCGCGGTGCACGCCGCTCTTCAAGTTATCCGGCACGATCGCCCGCGCGACGCCGCCAAAGTACTCGAGTGCGCGCACATGCGCCCCGAGCCAGTCGGCGAGCGTCTGCGTCAGGCTCGCCTCGACGTAGGTGAAGTTGCTCGCGCCGAGCGCGGCGACGAACACCTCGGCCTTCTGCACCTCGCCCGAGCTACGGTCGACGACCTCCATCGTGAGCCCGGAGTAGTCGACGAAGAGCTTCTCACCCGGGGTATGCTCGAAGCGCATCACCGCGTCCTGCCGGCCGAGCCAGGCCTCGTAATCACGGCAGAACGCGCTGTACTGGCAGCCGTCGGGATGCTGTGCCTTGTACTCCTGCCACAGCAGCATCCGCGTCACGCCCTTGCGGGCGAGCTCGGCCTGGACCGTGGCGAAGTCCGGTGTGGGGTAGCGCGGCGCCAGCGCTGCCTTCGGGTAAAGACGGCCGAGCAGCGCGTCCTCGTCAACCTCCTCGGGCAGCGGCCAGGCCAGGCCCGCCGCCTTCGCCCGTCGCAGACACTCCTGCACCGTCGATCGGGCCGAGCCGACGACCTCGGCAATCTGCCGATCGCTCCAGCGTGCCTCGGCCTTCAGCCGCAGCACCTCACGAATCTTGCGCACGGACAACCTCGCTTGCGCCACCGTCAACCTCCCCGGGGATATCCCGAAGCGGTCACGGTAACGGGGTTGTCCTGTCAGCCCTCAACCGGCCCGGCTTGCCGTGGAACGGTGGCCCGGCATGCCGTGGAATCCCGGCCCGGCATCACGTGGAATCGTGGCCCGACATGTCGTGGAATCCGCACTCCCGAGCACAACGACTCTGTGATTCGTTTTGGTACGGGCACTGACACGGTCATGATCATCATCATGCACATGTGGACAGGCGTGCAATTCTGACCAGGTTCGGGGTGTAACAGGCGTCCAAAATTGACCACCCCGTACCCTGTCCGGCCGCGAGGCCGAGGCAGGGGTAACTGGGGTGCTGTGCGTGGAGACGATCGGGAAGATCCGCCGCCGGCGGCTGGTGAAGCAGGACACGATCAGCGGCATCGCCCGGGACCTCGGGCTGTCGCGGAACACGGTGAAGAAAGCGTTGCGGACGGGCGGTGAGCCGTTCGAGTACCGGCGTGAGCGCCAGCCGCGGCCGCAACTGGGACCGTACCTCGGGCTGCTCGAGCAGTGGCTGGAGGCGGACGCGAAGCTGCCGCTGCGTGAGCGACGCTCGGCGCAGCGGCTGTACGAGATGCTGCGGCTCGAGGGTTACGCCGGCGCTGTCGACAGCGTACGCCGCCACGTTCGGCAGCACCAGGCGCGCACGCAGCCAACCGAGGCGTTCATCCCGCAGAGCTTCGGGCCCGGTGAGGCGTACCAGTTCGACTGGAGCCACGAGCACGTCGAGGTCGGTGGCGTGTCGCAGGTGGTGAAGGTCGCGCACCTGCGGCTGTGCCACAGCCGCGCGTTCCTCGTGACGGCGTTCCCGCGCGAGACGCAGGAGATGGTGTTCGAGGCGCACGCGCGTGCGTTCGCGCACCTGGGTGGCATCCCGCGCCGCGGCATCTACGACAACATGAAGA
>JAOUIM010000394.1 GCA_029884035.1 Aquincola sp.
GGGCGCGGAGTCGAACCAGCGCGCGTACACGCTGAACCGGTTGCGCCAGCTCCATAGCAGGCTCAGCGCCTGATCGGCTTGCGTCGAGTCGAACGTGCCCCCGGTGTCGAAGCTGTAGTCCACCAGCACGACCTGGCCGTCGACGATGTCGCCGCTGGCGATGCGCTGCAGCCGCGTTTGCACTCCAATGACCGAGATCAGGTAGTCGCGCCCCTCGATGAAGGCCTGCGTGCGCGCTTCGTTGAAGACCTGGACGCTGCCGCCAACGACCCGCGTGCGCTCCAGCGGCACGAGCGCCACGCCCGACAGGGTGAGCCTCTCGCCGATGACTGCCGCGGTGGTGACCGCGGCGCGCTGGCTGTGGTCGCTCAGCCGGACCGTATAGCCGACCTGGGCGCGCCCGCCCGCCAGGTCCCACTGGCCGTCGAGTGAAGCCGTCACGCCGAACGAGGACGTATCGAGCTCGGTGGTGTCGATGCTCTCGTCGCGCACCTCCATGGAAGCACTCAGGTCGGTGACGGGCCACCAAGTGACGCCGGCCGCGGTGGCGCGGGTGCGGTTGCGGATCGCCCCCTGATCGACCCGCGAAACATCGAGCGCGGCGTGGCTCTGGATTGCGTCGGAGTGGCGCGTCCTGAAGTCGAAAAAGAAGCGCGCGTCCCTGCGGTCCGCAGGAACGCTCAAGCCCTGCACGTAGTCAAGCGAATTGAAGGTGATCAGATTCGTGAGTCCGAATTTCCCTTCTTCGCCGAATCGGAGGCGCGTGTCCAGCCCCGCGGTCAGCGTGCGATTGACGCTACGAGTCACCGGAAGCGCCACGCTGCCGCTCTGCGAATCGAAGCGATTGCCGTCGATGCGCAGTTGGGTGCTGCCGATGCCGGACAGCGCACGGTCGGCGACGAAGACATAGCGCTCGGTGTCTTCGTCGACGATGCGACCGGCACCGCTGCCAGTGGATCGCAGCCGATCCCACTCGACCCTCATCGGCACCGGGGTGATCGGATCCAGCAGCGCCAGGCGAATGCCGCGCCGCTCGTTCTCCTGGCGAACCACCGCCGCCGGCCCGAGGCTCACCGTGGGGTTCAGGTGTTCGTAGTACACCTCGGCGGGGTAAGGCCGCTCGCGCAGGAAGTTCGCGTGGACTGACAGGTCGTACAGGCTGGAGCGGTCACTGGTTTCGCTGCGCACGCCGCCCGCGTCGCTGACGAAGCGGGCGTGTTGCAGGATCGGGCCGAAGTCGACGTCCAGGCTCAGGAAGTTGGGGTGGTAGACGAAGCTGCGGGTGGCCAGGCGTACCGCCAGCGCGCTGCGCTGGTCCAGTTGCGAACTGTCGGCACCGCCAACCCCGGTCCCGGCGTTCGTGTCCGACGTATCGCGGTCGACGCGCAGCGACACCGAACCGTGCACGTCGGTGATGCGAAAAGGTGCGAACTCTTCGTCCTGCGCGCACGCTGGCAGCACCGACATGCCCGCCGAAGCCGCGACGATCAGCGCCGGGCTCCACCGCGCAGGCCGGCGCGAACGGCGGCGGCCGCGTCGATCGTGGCCATCGAACAGGCTTCGCAGGTTTGACAAGGCTAGCGCTTGCCTGCAGCCGCCGGGCTGCCGTAGTCGACACCGGCTAACTTGCCGAAGCCGTAGACATCGACCTTGTTGGGGCCGAACTGGCTGACTACGAGGATCAGGTGCTCGACCGTGAACCGCGGGTCTGCATACCGGCTGAATTGAGACACGTGCTCGTAGTCCAGCCGCACCGCCGTCGGCAGGTTCAGGCCGTCGAGACCGGGCAGCGGTCGCCCGAAGTCCATCAGCAGCCGGCCGCCATCGTCGAACACCTGCACATTTTGGAAGGCGGCATCGGCAACGTACACGCGCCCGTCGCGATCCACCGCTACGCCCTTGGGCCGCGCGAAGGCTCCGGGCACGTTGCCCACCTCGCCGTAGAAGCGCACATGCGTGCCGTCCGGCTTGAAGCGCTGCACGCGGAAGTTGCCGGTCTCCGCGACGAACACGTCGCCGTCGGGTCCAAGCGCAATGTTGGTGGGCTGGTACAACTCGCCCACGCCCGAACCGGCTTTGCCGAACTTGAACAGCAGCGAGCCGCTTCGCTTGTCCAGCACGTGCACTTGGTGGTTCAAGATGTCCACCACGTACAAGCGCTCGCCCGCGATGGCCACGTCTACGGGACGGAACCGCGCCTCGCCACCGAAGGCGCGAAGCAGACGGTCCTCACGGTCGAACACCAGCACCTGGTCGAGGCCCGTGTCGGTGACGTAGTAGGTACCGTCGCGGTCGAAGGTCACGTTGATCGGCCGCTTCATGCGCCCGGCGCCCGCGCCCGGCTGGAGCGTCATGCGGCGGTTGGGCAGATCGAACATGGCGATGCCCGGCGCACCGGTGTCGACCACGTACAGCTTGCCTTCGTTGAGTGCGACGCCGTAGGGCTGCACGAGCGCGAGCGGCCTGGTCTGCTTTCCTGCTACGAAGTCGGCGAAGCCGGATCGCGGCGGCGCCAGGTCGCGCTCGGAGGACAAGGTGAGGAGGTGCTGGATTCGCGGTGCCGCCGGCGCTTCAGGATAGAAGAAAGGCCCCTTCGCGGCCGATGCGGCCGGCACCTGAGGTCCCGGCGCTGCGCAGCCAGCCAGCGACAGCACAACCAACGACCACAGCCAGAAACGCCGGCTTACAGCGAGCGGCGGCTTGGAGCCGGTCGCGCACGACCCATCTGCGGTTCCTCGATCCTTGCGGCGATGCAATTGCACGGTGTTGGTCCTGAAAAGCAATACGCCCCTGCCGCGCAACCCTCGCCTGGCATCGGCGGAGCGCGCAGTCGGGGGCGCAGACGAATGTGAACGGCCCCGCGAGATCAGTCGAAGCGTGCCTTTCGGATCATCCTCTCTCGTGACGGTCGGTTCACTTGGAGTGGCAGGTGATGCACAACGCGCTGCCGGCGTTGGCGACCTTCAGCAGCTTACCGCCGTTGGTGAAGGTGTTGTGCACGTCGTGGCAGGAAGCGCACTCCATCTTGCCGCCGAACAGCAGATTCGACGCGATGGTGCCCGTGCGCGTCTGACCGCCGGCACCAATGGTCACTGCGGTCGTCGTCGCCTTCAGAGAACCGTCCGCGGTCACCAGCGCGGCATCGTAGGTGAAGCCGATCGGGTGCTCGCTACGCAGGTCGGGCCCGACCTTGTCGCCGGTGCCAATGAACGTCGTACCCGTCGTGCCGCCGAAGCTGTTGATCGCCACCGTGCCGTCGTGGCACGAAAAGCACAGCTTGGAGCCGCCGCTCGGTTGGCCGATCGTCGCGTTCAGCGTCGGGCTCCCATACAGGGTGAAGGTCGCGGCCGTCAAGGCGTGGTTCCACAGCGGCGCATCGGCCACCGTCGTGTTGGCCCTGTGCGGCGTATGGCACGGCACGCAGATCTGTCCGCCGGACCATCCTTGTGTCGAGAAGTCGTGCGGCGAGCCGGTGATCGTGCCGGCCGACGCAATGCCGGCCACAGTGAACAACAGAGCTGTACCAATCGTGCGAAGAGGCTTGGCGTACGTTCCCATCGCTTTTTCTCCTTTGCGCTGAACGGGTTCTGGGGTTCTTATGCTCATTGCGGCTTGCTGCAATGCAGCACAACG
>JAOUIM010000395.1 GCA_029884035.1 Aquincola sp.
CACCAGGTGCGTGCTGTGGCTGTGGATCACGCAACGCGCTTCGGGTGCGGCCGCGTAAATGCGCCGATGCAACGCGAGCGTCTTGCTGGCGCGGTCGCCATTGATCTGATGCCCGTCTGCATCGACGCGCGCCAGCCGCGCCGGGTCGAGAAAACCCAGGCAGGCATCGGTCGGCGTGATCAGGAAGCCATCGTCTAACCGCACGCTGATGTTGCCGGCGGTGGCATGCACATAGCCGCGATCGAACAGCGACGCGCCGACGCGGCAGATTTCGTCGCGCAGGCGGTCCTCGTCGCTCATCGCAGCAGCGTGAAGGCGCGCTGGAAGAAATCGTGGCCGCCGAAGTTGCCCGACTTGAGGGCCAGGTGCAGTCGCTGCGCGGCGGCGTGGCACCAAGGAACGCCGGGGTCGATCTGCGGCCCGATGCGCAACTGAGTGATGCCCAGGCGCTGGACGCAGGCGCCCGAGGTCTCGCCGCCAGCCACGAGCAACTGCCCGACACCGGCCGCCACCAGCCCTTCGGCCACGCGCGCGAGCGTGTCCTCGACCAGCGCGCCGGCCCGCTGCGCGCCCAGGCGCGACTGCACGTCACGCACCGTGGCCGGAGCGGCTGTCGCGTACACCAGCACGGGCGAGGCACCCAGGCGTGACCGCGCCCAGGCCAATGCCTGCGCCGCCTGGTCCTCGCCGGCGGCGATGCGCAACGCGTCGATGGCAAACGCCGCACCGCCAGCGGCGATGAAGGCGGCCACCTGCGCGTTGGTCGCCGCCGAACAGCTCCCCGACACGATGGCGCACGCGCCCTGCGGCGGCGGCAGTTGCGATGCCTCGTCGCGAGGCGCCATGCCGTGCAGCGCCGGGATGCCGATCGCGAGCCCCGAGCCCGCAACCACGAGCACGGCGTCGCGTGTGGCCAGCGCGAGCGTGCGCAGGTCGTCGTCGCTCACGGCGTCGGCAATCGCGAAGGTCTTGCCTTCGCGGCGCAGCGCCTCGATGCGCTCGCGCACCGCCGCCGCGCCGCGGGCCACGACGCGGTGGTCGACCAGGCCCACCTGCGCGCTGCGGCACTGCGCCTGCAGAACGCGCACGAGGTTCGCATCGGTCATCGGCGTGAGCGGATGGTCGCGCATCGGGCTGTCAGACAGCAACAGCTCGCCGACGAACAGATGCCCCTTGAAGACGGTACGGCCATTCTCGGGGAATGCGGGGGTGACGATCGCCAGGCCTGCGTCCAGCGCAGCCCCCAGCGCCTCGGCGACCGGCCCGATGTTGCCCTGCGCCGTCGAGTCGAACGTCGAGCAGACCTTGAAGTAGATCTGCCGGGCACCGTGCGTCCGCAGCCAGCGCGCGGCGGCGAGCGACGCGCGCACCGCGTCGTCCACCGGCGCGGTGCGCGACTTCAGCGCCACCACCACCGCGTCGGCGTCGATCGCCTCGTCGGCGGCCGGCACGCCGATCGTCTGCACCGCGCGCATGCCGGCGCGCACGAGGTTGTTGGCCAGGTCGGTCGCGCCCGTGAAGTCGTCGGCGATGCAGCCCAGGATCATGTCAACCCCGCGTTCCTTGCGGACGGCCTCGGTGTCCGCCACCGAAATGTGCCACGCGCGCGGGACGAGGCGCGCTGGCTGCGATCGGATGGCCCGTGCGAGACAAGCGAGCGGGGTTCAAGGGCGTGGTTGGGGCCCGTCCAAGGCGGTACCGGCGTCGGGCGGCGGTTCTTCACGCACGAGCTTCCACGCCGCCAGCAGCCCGAACGCGACGTTGCCCAGCGCCAGCGCGCCCAGGAGCAGCATCCCCAGGGTGTGCAGCGGCCAGGTCCGCAGCGCCCAGGTGCACAGCGACGACAGGCCGTTGAAGACAAGCATCAACCAGAACAGGGGCCGCGATGGCTGCCACAGGCGACGCAGGGTGTCCATGCACGCAAGCTTAGCGTCGGACATCATGCGTAAGATGCGCGCGAAATGAACATCCTGATCCTCGGTGCCGGCCGCGTGGGTGAAAGCGTGGCCGAGAGCCTCGCATCGGAGCAGAACGACATCACGGTGATCGACACCGACCCGGTACGTCTGGCGGTGCTGCAGGACCGTCTCGACCTGCGCGGCGTGGCCGGCAACGGCATCCAACCCTCGGTCCTGAAGGACGCCGGCATCGAGGACGCGGACATGTTCATCGCGTGCGCGCCGCTGGACGAGACCAACCTCGTGGCCTGCAAGGTGGCCCACGACGTGTTTCACGTGCCCACCACGATCGCCCGCATCCGCAGCCCCGAGTTCCAGGACGAGACCGCGCTGACCACCGACAAGCAGACCGGTTTCGGCGTCGACCAGGTGATCTGCCCCGAGGACTCGGTCACGCGCACGATCCGCAAGCTGATCGAGTACCCGGTGGCGCTGCAGGTGCTGGAGTTCGCGCAGGGACTGCTCAGCCTCGTGGCGGTCCGTGCGGTGCCGGGCGGTCCGCTGGTGCAGCACGGGCTGGCGGAAATCCCGCAGCTCGTGCCCAACGCCGACATGCGCATCGTCGCGATCTATCGCCAGGACAAGCCGCTGACGGAAATCGACGGCATGACGCGCATCGAGCCCGGCGACGAGGTCTTCGTGCTGGCGGCCACCGATGACCTGCCGAACGTGCTGGCAGCCGTTCGCAAGATGGACCGGCCGGTACGGCGGTTGATGATCGCCGGCGGCGGCAAGGTCGGACTGCGCCTCGCACGCCAGCTCGCGGGCCAGATGCAGATCAAGATCCTGGAGGTCAACCGCGCGCGCTGCGACTACCTGGCCACGCAGCTGCCCGCCGACGTGCTGGTGCTCAACGGCGACTCGACCGACGAGGAGCTGATGGACGACGAGAACGTGCAGGACATGGACCTGTTCCTCGCGCTGACCAGCAATGACGAGGACAACATCATGGCCTGCCTGCTCGCCAAGCGCATGGGCGCGCGTCGCGTGCTGGCACTGATCAACCGCAAGGCCTACGCCGACCTGGTGCAGGGCACGACGATCGACATCGCGCTGTCACCCGCGCACGCGGTGATCGGCGAACTGCTCGCCTATGTGCGGCGCGGCGATGTCGAGGCGGTGCACTCGCTGCGCCGTGGCGCGGCCGAGGCGCTCGAGGCCGTGGTGCGCGGTGACCGCGGCTCGTGCCGCATTTCCGGACGTCGCATCGAGGAGGTGGCGCTGCCGCGCGGCGCCCAGATCGGCGCCATCGTGCGCGGCCTGCCGGTGGCGGGCAGCGATGAATCGCTGGCCCTGGGCGACAAGCGCGGCGACGCGGCACCCGAGGTGATCATCGCCCACCACGACACCGTGATCCAGCAGGGCGACCGCGTGATCGTCTTCATGCCGAGCAAGAAGCAGGTGCGCGAGGTCGAGAAGCTGTTCCAGGTCTCGGCCACTTTCCTCGGCTGAAGACCCGGCTGGCGCGATGCAAAACGTCCTGCCGATCCTGGCCGTGCTCGGCGGCATCCTGATGCTGTTCGCCTTTGCGATGCTGGTGCCGCTGGCGTTCGCCTATTTCGGCCACGATGGCGCGTTGATGGCCTACGATGAGGCGATCCTGCTCACCTTCGGCTGCGGCCTGCTGCTGTTCCTGGCCTGCCGGCGCTACAAGCGCGAATTGCAGCCGCG
>JAOUIM010000396.1 GCA_029884035.1 Aquincola sp.
GCAATCGACATGCTCATCGCGGAAGCTCCGTGAGGCGTTGAGTGATCGCCGCAAGCCAGATCCCGGCCGCCAGCAGCAGGCTCAGCATCACGGCGGCACTGCCGTAATCTTTGGCGCGCTTGGACAGGTCGTGCAGTTCGAACGAAACGCGATCGACAACCGCCTCGATGCCCGAGTTGAGCAGTTCGACGATCAACACCAAGATGACTGATCCCGCGAGAAGGGCGACTTGCATCCAGTCCCGGCCCAGCCAGAAGGCCGCCGGCAACATCACTGCGGCCAGGCCAGCCTCCTGCCGAAATGCGCTCTCCGCCCGAAAGGCAGTGCGCAGCCCGCTCCATGAGTACCCGGCGGCATGCGCGATGCGATCCAGCCCGGTACGGCCCTTGTGAGGATTGCTCATCCAGCGGATTGTGCCCGTGGGTTCTCGCCTCCACGCCAGTCGATCAACCGGGTGCCACATAGCGCGTCATGCCAGAACTGGCGCTGCGGGTGCGCAAACGCCAGCAGCGCGTAGACCACGATGCCCACAATCAGCAGAACAAGGATCTCGAGCGCGCTGTTCAACCCGGCGACATGGGCCGTCAGCAGGGCGGGCACGAACCAGATCCAGCTTGCCAAGTACCGGGCTAAGGCGCGCCGCTGGCTTACCGGCGCGCCGTCCACCGTGACCAGACGCAAGTTCCAGGCGCGCATCGCAACGGTCTGGCCAGCACGGGACCAGAACAGCGTGAAGTAGATGCCCAGCACGATGAACGCGAAGGCCTGGAGTCCGGTCTGACCCTGCAGCGCGTGCCGTTGCTGTGTCAAGGTCGAGTACAGGTAGCCCGCAACGAACAGGACCCCGAACAGGAGCACCCCCTCGTAGGCAAAGGACGCCATGCGGCGTGCGAGCCCCGGTGCGGCTGGCGATGAGGAATCGGCAGCCGGCCGCGAAGGCGTGGCCCTCATTTGACGCTGTCGTCGCGCTTCTTGCGCTCGTCGCGCGGCAACGGGCGCGCAGCCGCCGCACCCTGCGCGCCGCGCTGCGGCAGCAGCGTGGCGGAGTCCACGAATCCGGGTGTTGCAGCGACCTTGGGCAGACCTGCTTGCTGATGCAGCGGCGGTTGCGCCGGCTTTGAAACCAGGTTGGTCGTTGCCCCCGATCCACGCTGCACCACCGTTGGACCGACGGGCCGCGCAGGTGCCGTTGCCGGCGCACGCACGACGCTGGACTTCTCGTTGGTTTCCCTCGAGCCGCTCGGTCGCACCGCGGCACGCGGCGTGGGCGCGGGAGTGGCCCTTTCGGCCAGCTCACGTCGCCTGTCAGCCGGCAGCGAGCGGTAAGCCTCCCATTGCTGTTGGCGCTCCCCGCGGCTGAGTTGTTTCGCTTCCTGGAAATTCAGGCGCGCGCTCGCACGCTCCTGCGGCGAGAGTCGAGACCATGCAGCCATGCGCTGCTGCGTGCGCGCCCGCTCGCTCGCCGACATCGAGCCGAAGCGATTGGCGACCTCGATCCACTTCTGTTGCTGTTCCGGCGTGACCTTCGACCAGTCGCGCTCGAGCGGCGCCAGCGCCGCGCGCTGCGGCGCAGCCAGCGCAGACCACTCGACCCGCCCAGGACTTGCCAGTCCCTGGCTCCAGGCGGTTGGCGCGCTTCCAATGAAAAGGGCAATCGCGACGAGCAGGGCCTTCATCACTGGCGGGCGGACCTCAGATATTCCACGAACCCGGCGTCACGGTAAGCCTCGGGCGGGAGGTCATCGGCCAGGATCGCCGCATCTACCTCGGCGGCGGCCTCGATCTGCGCACGCGAGTACTGATGGTCGATGAATATCAGCCCGCCGAGCAGGAGAGCCAGCGGCAGCACCGACGACACTCGCAACCACCACGGCGTGTTGGTATCCGGACCCGACATCACGGCGGTACCGCCGCGCGCGCCGTGCAGCGACGATGCCGCGGCCGTCCGGCGCGCCTCACGGCCGCGCGCAAGGGCCTGCTCGCGTGCGAAACGCAGACGCTCGTTCACATCACGATCGGGCTTTGCCACCTCAAGTGCGGTCAAGGACGCAGCCAGTCGTAGCCCCAGGCGCGCCTCCAGCGCCTCGGTCCGTCGAGCATCTTCGGCTGAGAATCTGTTCATAGCGAAACCCCCTTGGCGCGCAATGCCTTCGCCAATGAGTGAACCGCCCGCGAGCAGTGTGTCTTCACGCTACCCTCCGAGCACCCCATCACTGCCGCAGTCTCTGCAACATCCAGTTCCTCCCAGTAACGAAGGAGGAACGCCTCGCGTTGACGCCCTGGCAACCTGGCTACCTCACCGTCGATGATCTCCAGAACTTGTAACCGGCCGACCGAATCGGCAGCACTCTCAGTCGCAGTCCCGGTGGTCGAAGTGTCCAGCAGTTCGAGCAGATTGAAGTCGCCGCCGTCATCGTCAGCGCCCTCGAACTCTGACAGGTTGACAAGGACTGCGTTGCGCACTTTTTGTCGCCGAAACCAGTCCATGGTCGCGTTCGACAGGATGCGCTGGAAGATGAGCGGCAACTCCTCGGCGGGGCGCTCGGCATACTTTTCCGCCACCCGGATCATGGAGTCCTGCACGATGTCCAGCGCGGCCTCCTCGTCGCGCACGGTGTAGGCCGTGCGCTTGAAGGCGCGTTTTTCGACGCTCTTGAGGAAGTCGGAGAGTTCTTTGTCGGTCGCCAAGGGGCGGCTCGTGCATGGCGGCCCCCGGCTCGGGGGCGCGAGCGATTATCCCGCATGCCTCAGGCGGGGGTGGCGATGCCATAATGTTGCCCCGCACAACGCTCTCTTCGGTTTGTGGCGTGGGCTCCCGTATCCCTAACCCGGGTCCCCGATCCATTGACCGCGCAGGTTCCACATCCGCCTCACGAGGGCGCGAAGAGGAACACCAATGGTTTTTCGTCAGAGAAATTCTCAGAGGTTCGAAATGGACATGTCTGCCGCGGAAGTCAAGCGCGCCGCAACGGCACAGGCGGCTTCTCAACCCCACCACGCCGAGCCGAACGGTTCGGAAATCATGGTCCGTTGCCTGCAGGCCGAGGGGGTCAAGTACCTCTGGGGCTATCCGGGCGGCGCAGTGCTCTACATCTACGACGCCCTGTACAAGCAGGACTCGATCGAGCACGTGCTCGTGCGCCACGAGCAGGCTGCGATCCACGCCGCTGACGGCTATGCGCGCGCAACCGGCGAGGTTGGCGTGGCGCTGGTGACCTCGGGCCCGGGCGTGACCAATGCCGTTACCGGAATCGCCACCGCCTACATGGACTCGATCCCGATGGTCATCATCACCGGTCAGGTGCCCACGCCGGCGATCGGGCTCGATGCCTTTCAGGAATGCGACACGGTGGGTATCACGCGCCCGATTGTCAAGCACAACTTTCTCGTCAAGGATGTGCGCGAACTGGCCCTGACGATGAAGAAGGCCTTCCACATCGCGCGCACCGGACGACCGGGCCCGGTGGTGGTGGACATCCCCAAGGACGTCTCCCTGAAGACCGCGCCATTCCATTATCCCGAGCGCATCGAGATGCGCTCCTACAACCCGGTCAGGAAGGGCCATGGCGGGCAGATCCGCAAGGCGGTGCAATTGCTGCTCGGCGCCAAGCGGCCCTACATTTACAC
>JAOUIM010000397.1 GCA_029884035.1 Aquincola sp.
ACGTCACGTTGTCGCCCGGCTGGTGTTTTTCCAGTGCACTGAGCATGTCGTCGAGGTCGGCGACCGGCTCGTCGTTGATCGCGGTGATCACGTCACCCGGCACGACATCGCCGCGGTCGCCGCGGCGGAAGGCCTGAAGGCCGGCGCGCGCAGCGGGCGTCCCGCTGCCCACCTGGACGACCGCGACGCCGCGTGGCAACCTGAGCGCGTTCGCCAGCTCGGGTGGGCCGGCGGTGATGCCGATCGCGGGCCGCACGAAGCGCCCATCGCGAATGATGCGCGGCACGATCCGGTTGACCTCATCGACGGGAATGGCGAAGCCGATGCCCGCAGACGCGCCGCTCGGGCTGGCGATCTGGGTATTCACGCCGATCAGCCGGCCGGCCGAGTCGAGCAGCGGGCCACCCGAGTTGCCCGGGTTGATGGCCGCATCGGTCTGCACCACGCCGCGGATCGTTCGGCCGTTGAACGACTCGATCTCGCGGTTGAGCGCGCTGACGATGCCCGTGGTCAGCGTCTGGTCCAGTCCGAACGGGTTGCCGATCGCGTAGACGCGCTGTCCCACCAGCAGGTCGCGACTGCTGCCGATGGCAATGGGGGGCAGCTTGGCCTTCGGTGCGGCGATCTTGAGCACCGCGAGGTCGCGGTCGGGGAAGACGCCGACCAGCTTGGCGTCGAACGTGGTCTGGTCGGCGAGCGTCACCTTCGCGCCGGAGCCGCCCTGGATGACATGGAAATTGGTGACGATGTGGCCGCCGTCGTCCCACACGAAGCCGGTGCCGGTGCCGCTGGGAACCTGCATCACGTTCATCGAGAACATGTCGCGCTGGGTGGCCAGCGTCGTGATGTGAACGACCGAGGGCGACGCGCGCCGGAACAGGTCGATGTGAGCCTGTTCGTCAGGCGTGAGTGGGCCGCGCGGCGTGACCGCGCGCGGCGGCGCCGGCTCGCTGGTGGTGCGGCTCTCGACGGCGATGTGCACGGTCAGCAGGCCGGCCGCGACGGCAGCGGCAGCTGCGGCGGCACGGAGCAAGGGGGTCGTGATCATGTCGTCCTCGTGCGGGTTGGTCTCGGGGTGGCGCGCGGCGGCGCACCGCATGCCACGCCCCACGTGTGTCCGAAGGAGCCAAGTGCAAGGGGCTCGAGCCGCCGACCTGGGCGCGCGGCACGGTCGGGACACCGAGGACATGGCAGGCACCACCGCTGCGCGCTCGATCATGGCGCCACCCCCGCCGTGCTGCATGCCGCGGCTCGCACGCTACGACTGGACACATGCTTCGAGGATGCTTTGGCCCGGCTGATGCCGCAACGAGCCGCAGGCCTGCGAAAATGGGAGCGATGCAGACGACCCTCCAGCAAGTCACGCCCGAGCTGCGCCAGTGGATCGTTTCCCAGGCCCAGGCGGGCCACCAGCCCGACGCCGTGCTGGCCGCGATGAAGGCCTCGGGTTGGCAGGAGGATGTCGCGATCCAGGCGATGGAGGACACGCTGACTGGCTTTCTGGCCGAACAGGCCAAATCGGCTGGGCTGCCCCCGCCCGTGCCGGTACCCGAGCCGGACGTTGCGCAGTCGCCGGTGTGGCTCGATGGCGGGGACCGGCGTGTGCAGGTGCTGCTGTCGATGCGCAACCCACGCGTGATCGTCTTCGGCGGACTGTTGACCGACGAAGAGTGCGACGCCCTGATCGAGTTCGCGCGGCCCCGCCTCGTGCGCTCGGAGACCGTGCAGATGGACACCGGTGGCAGCGAGGTCAATATCGCTCGCACCAGCTCGGGCATGTTTTTCCAGCGCGAGGAAAACCCGGTGTGCGCGCGAATCGAGCGGCGCATCGCGAAGCTGGTGAACTGGCCGCTCGAGAACGGCGAGGGCCTGCAGGTCCTCCACTACACGCCCGGTGCCGAATACCAGCCGCACCACGACTATTTCGATCCGGCGAAGTCGGGCACCCCGAGCATCGTTGCGCGCGGCGGCCAGCGCGTGGGCACGGTGGTGATGTACCTCAACAGCCCGGAAAAGGGCGGTGGCACCGTGTTCCCGGACGTGGCGTTGGAGGTCTCTCCGGTCAAAGGTAACGCGGTGTTCTTCAGCTACGACCGACCTCACCCGGTGACCAAGACGCTTCACGGCGGGACGCCGGTCATCGCGGGCGAGAAATGGGTGGCTACCAAGTGGCTGCGCGAGGGCCGGTTTGTCTAGGTAGCGGTCAACCGAAAGCCTGCATGCTCGTTAGGGGCTCTGAGCGCTATTGCTCGACCTTTCGAACGTCAACCCACATGAACAAGCTCCTGACCGCCCTTGCCGCCATCGCTTTTGTCGGTGCCGCCGCCGCGCAGACCGCCGCGCCGGCGACCCCGGCTGCTCCGGCTGCTACCGCTACCCCGGCCGCTCCGGCTGCCGCTGCCAAGCCTGCCGCCGCCGCGGAAATGAAGGCTGAAGCCGCGAAGCCCGAAGCCAAGGCCGACGTGAAGAAGACGGCTTCCAAGAAGGCTGCAACCAAGAAGGTTGCGTCGAAGAAGCCGGCCGCCAAGAAGGCCGACGAAAAGAAGACCGAAGAGAAGAAGTCCTGATCGCTGAGGCGAGGGGCATGGCGTGAGCCGGCCCCAGTGCGCAAACCCGGCCTCGGCCGGGTTTTTCATTGCGGGATGCGCCCGGCCGGCGGGAGCACGCGGTTGGCCGCGATGCGCGCCCACTTGCGCTGTTCCCAGGTTTGCGGGCCCTCCAGCGGCCATCGCTCGAGCGTCGCGGCGAGTTCGCCGATCGGCAGCCGCAGGTAGCCGGTCTTGTGGCGGCGCAGGGGCCACACGCCGGCCATCAACTGCCGCGGCAAGCGCGCGCGCGATGCGCTCGTCCAGTAGATGCACGGCCGTTGCATCCAGAAACCCTGTCGCTCGAAATGCACACGACCGGCGATGCCGCTCTGCGGCGGGAACACCAGATGGTCGGTTGCGGTCTCGAAAATGGCAAGGACGAGGTCGCTGGGCGAGTCGCTGCGATCGCAGACGAGGATCACGCGGTGGATTTCGCGTGCTGCCAGCCGGTCGATGACCCGGTCGCCATCGAGCACGAGCAGATCCTCGCCCTCCCAGCGGGTGGACAGCAGCGTCGGTGATTGCACTCGGGCCATGAAGCCCACCCTAGCAACCTGGGCGCTTGCGAGGTGTGAGCAGGCACAACAGCGTGCAAGAAAGGTGAGAGCGTCGCGATGCGCGTGAGCGCGCGGTGGCGTCAGCGCAGATGCACGAGCGCACGCACCAGGCCGTGGTCGCTCTTCGTGCGATCGCGCCCCTCGTGCAGGTGGTCGTTGAAGAACTCGACCCGCCGCACGTCGCCGCTGGCGAACTTGCTCGACGCGACGAACTCTTCCGAGACCCAGATCTGGTCGAGCACGTCGGGCCAGCCTTGGTGCAGGTGCGAATAGGCGAAGTCACGGCGGATCGAGGGGTCGCTTTGCACCTCCGGCGCGTGGAACAGAGCGATGTCGCGCGCCGAACGATCGAAGGCGATCGACTGCGTCGCCGCGACGATCTGGCTTGTCATGGAATGCGGGCCGTCGTTGAGATCGCCCATCAGCACGAGCGGCTCTCGCGTGTCCAAGAGGCGCTGGACCAC
>JAOUIM010000398.1 GCA_029884035.1 Aquincola sp.
CATGAGCGTGACCTCGTCGCCCACCTTGGCCTGCGCCGGACCGCGCCAGGTCAGTTGAAGCGACTCGCTGGCGCCGACTTCGGCCGGCGGCACGGCGGGCGTGGCCGCCGAAGGCGCGGGCACGGCGGGCGCTGCCGTCGTCGGCACCGCCGCCGGAGCGGGAGCCGGCGCCGCGCCCGGCGCGGCCGGTCGCTCGGGCGGGGTCTTGCCGAGCGTGCGCGCGAACAGCGGGGCGCTGCGCAGCGTGGCCTCGGTGCCGGACCAGACCTCGGCCACCTGGGCCTCGGCGCGCCGCACGTTACGCACCAGGCGCGGCGTGATGGCCAGCACGATCTCGGTCTTTTGGTTCTCGGACTGGTGGCTGCCGAACAGATGGCTGAGGACCGGCAGTTCACCGATCCCCGGCACGCGGCTCGCGGCATGCCGCTCGTCGTCGCGGATCAGACCCATCAGCACCTGGGTCTCGCCATCCTTGAGCCGCAGCACCGTGCTCGCATTGCGCGTGCCGACGCGGTAGGCGACGCTGCCATTGCTGGTCGTGGTCTTCTCACCCAGTGTGCTGACCTCCAGGCCGACGCGGATGCCCACGTCGTCGTCGAGATACACGTTGGGCTCGACGTCGAGCTTGAGGCCCACGTCGAGGTAAGTGATCGTCTCGGAACTGAGCACGTTGCCGGTGGCCACCGTGCTCTGGCCCGAGATCACCGGCACGCGGTCGCCGATCTGGATCCGCGCCTTCTCGCGGTTCTTCACCCGGATGCGCGGGCTGGCGAGGATGTTGCTGTCGCCGTCGCCAGCCTTGATGTTGAGCGTGGCCGTCGGGCTGTTCATCGCGACGCGGTTGGAGGTCACGCCCCGCAGGTCGCTGACGAGAAAGGGCGAGCCGGTGGTGTCGACGATGCCGAAAGTGAACTGGTCGGTCCACTTGATGCCCAGCTCCGACAGCCGCGAGTGCGTGATCTCGACCACCTCGACCTCGAGCATCACCTCGGGCTCCGCCAGGTCGTGGGCGGCGATCAGCTTCTCGGCAAGACGGATCGCATCGGGCGTGTCGCGCATCACCAGCAGGTTGAGTTTCTCGTCGATGAAGACGTCCTTCGTCTTGAGCATCGTCTTGACCAGATTGAGCGTCTGCTTGGCGTCGGCGTTCTCGAGGTAGAAGCTGCGGATCACCAGCTCCTGGTAGTCGCGCAGCTTCTGCTGCGTGCTCGGGTAGATGAGGATCGTGTTTTCGGCGATCACCTTCTTCTCGAGCTGGTTGGTCACCAGCAGCAGGTCGATCGCGTCCTCGACCGCCACCTGGTTGGCGAAGATCGTGGTCTTGGCGTCGGCCTTCACGTCCTTGTCGAACACGAAGTTGATGCCGGTCGAGCGCGACAGTGCGGTGATCGCGCTGCGCAGACTGGCCTCGCGGAACTCCAGCGTGACCGGATTGCGCTGGCGGGCCTTGAGCACCGGCCCGGTCATCGCCTCGCGCACGCGCTGCTCGTCGAGCTGGCGCAACAGGGCGCGGGCCTCGCGCTGCTGCGGGTTCTCCTGCAGCACGGCGCGGGCCTGGGCGTAGGCGCCGTCGCGGTCGCCCGCGGCGAGCAGGGACTGCGCCGCGCGCACCAGCTCCGCGTGGCGCCGCTCGCCAGCGATGGCCTCGAGGCCGGCGCGCGCCCGGCCGTTGGCCGGCTGGAGCGCGCGCACGCGCTCGTACAGCGCCTGCGCCTCGTCGAGCCGTCCCGCCGCGGCGGCCCCTTGGGCGGAGTTCAGCAGCCGGCTGAGCACGAGCTCCTCGCGGCGCAGCAGTTCGGCGCGAAGCGCGGCATCGCCGGGGCGCTCCTTCGCCGCGGCGGCCAGCGAGGCCAGGCCGTCCTCGTAGCGGCCCTGATCGATCATCGCGACCGCCTCGTCGCGTCGCGCGTTGGACGCGCAGCCGGTCAGCGCAGCGAGCAACAGTGCCGCGCAGGCCGGCCCGAGCCAGGTGTGTCGTCGCATCGTGGGTTACTCCCTGATCCGGATCGTTTGCCGCGTGTTCAGCGGCAGGTAGATGAACTCGAGGTCGCTGCCGGACGGCCCGACGAGCTGGTAGTTGTCGCCCACGCTGGCCCCCGCGCGCAGCTCGAGCACCTTGTTGCCATGCTCGAGGTAGTACACCGGTTCGGTGCCGTCCTCGGCCAGCCGACCGAGGTACACGAAGGGCAGCGGCGGCGCCACCGGTGCGGCTGGCGGCGGCGGTGGCGCGGGCGGTGGAGGTGGTGGTGGTGGCGGCGGCGGCGGTGTCCACGACGTGCCCGCGAACAGATCGGGCGCCAGCTCGCCCAGGCTTGACGCCCGCCTGGGTCGGTCGAGCGACAGGCCGCCGACGACGGGCTTGCCTGCATCTTCGGGAGCGGGCAGCGGCGCTGGCGCGGGTGCAACATCGGGCGCAGCGGGATCGTCGATCGTGTTGCCGTTGCCCAGCACGAGCCCGGCGCCCAGCGCCAGCGCGATGCCGGTCACGCCAACCCAGGTGGAGCGCGACTCGAGCTTCATGATCATGTGTCCGGCAGGTAGAGGGTCAGGCGGATCTGCGCGTCCACTTCTGACTCGTCGATGCGTCGGCGCTCGAACGACACCTGGTCGAGTGCGACATTGGGCAGCGACTCGAGCGCGATCGACACGAACAGGCGCACCGCCACGTACGAGCCCCGGATGGGCAGCACGATCTGGTAGCGCTTCAACGGGCTGTCGCGGTCGTGCACCAGTTTGTAGTCGGCCTGCCGCAGCGTGATGCCGGTGGCGCGCGCAACCTGGTACAGCCGCGCAAGATGGTCGGGCAGCGTGTCGCCGTTGCCGAACTGGCGGTAGAACAGCTGCAGTTGCTGCGCCGCACTCTGGCCCTCGGCGGGCATCGCCAGGCGCCGTGCCGCGGCGGCGGCGGCCAGTGCACGGTCGACGCGTGTCTGCAGCGGCGCGAGCACCGCGACATGCAGCGCCGCGGCAGTGGCCAGCAGCACGATCGCGAGCAGCGTCAGCAGCCGCGGGCCGGCGATCTCGGCGATCCAGACCAGGCGCTTCATCGCTGGGCCCGCCAGTTGGCGGCGATGGTGAAGGTCAGCGGATGGCGCGGATCGTCCGGCTTGGTCTCGTGCCGCACCAGGTGGACGTCGGTGAGCTGCCCGGGCTCGCTCAGACGCGCCACGTAGGTCAGCAGCGCGAGATAGTCGAGCGCCTCGCCGGAGATGGCCAGCTCCTTCTTCTGCGCATCCGGCTCGATGGCCAGCAGTGCGACACGGTCGCTCGCCGCGGTCTCGACGGTGCGGAACAAGTCGTCCCAGGGCAGCGCGAGCCGCTGCACGACCTGCTCGGCGGCGCGCAAGTCCTTGGCCAATGCCGGGTCGGCGGTCGACGCGGACACCACCATCGCGCTGCGCGGCCTCGTGCCCGAACGCATGTTGGCGCGATCGAGCTCGTCGCCCAGGGAGACGACACGCAGCCCCGCGTCGACCGACAGGACACCGCCGACGAGCAGCATCAGCCACACCGCCAGGGGCACGCGGCGGCGTTCGGCGATGTTCAGGTCGAGGCGCTTCATGCCGCTTGCGAAAAGAGGGCCAGCGCGGGATCGGCGTGGCGCCGG
>JAOUIM010000399.1 GCA_029884035.1 Aquincola sp.
TGAGCCGTCGATGCCCTGGCCGTTGCTGCGCACCCTGTTCGGGCCGGTGTGGTCGAGCGAGTGGCGCGCCCACCCGTGGCGCATGGCGCTGGCGGTGCTGGCCGTCGCGCTGGGCGTCGCGCTGGCGTGGTCGGTGCACCTGGTCAACCGCTCGGCGCTGGGCGAGTTCTCCGCCGCGGTGCGTGCGGTGCAGGGTGAGCCCGACGCCACGCTGGCCTGCGACCGCGCGCAGGGCTGCGACGACGCGCTCGCCGACACGCTGGCGCTGCAGCCGGGCGTGACCCTGGCGCTGCCGGTGATCGAGATCGACACCTACGCGCTCGACCGCGCGGGCCAGCGGCTGCCGCTGCGTGTCGTCGGCATCGATGCGCTGCTGGCGGTGGCCGTGGCGCCCGATCTGGTCCCTCGCCCCGCCGCCGGCGAGGCGCGCACGGCCTGGATCGACCCCGGTGCGGTGTTCCTCAACGCCACCGCGCATGAACAACTCGGCATCGTCGACGGCCAGAGCCTGCGCGTGCAGCACGGCAGCGCGAGCGTCGCGCTGCGCGTGGCCGGACGCGTGGCCGCCGCGGGGCCGCCGCTGGCGGTGATCGACATCGCCGGGGCGCAGGCGCACTTCGGGTTCGAAGGACGCCTGTCGCGCATCGACCTGCGGTTGGCCGCCGGCGCCGATCTGCGCAGCGTGCCGGCGAACCTGCCGCCCGGCTGGCGCGCCGCGCGCACCGACGACCGCGAGCAGCGTGTCTCGGCCGTCTCGCGCGCCTACCGTGTCAACCTCACGGTGCTGGCGCTGGTGGCGCTGTTCGTCGGCGCGTTCCTCGTCTTCGCCGTGATGGCGCTGTCGGTCGCGCAACGCATCCCGTCGCTCGCGTTGCTCGGCGTGCTCGGCCTGGGTGCGCGCGAGCGCGGCGCGCTCGTCATCGCCGAAGGCGCCGTCGTCGGCGTGGCCGGCAGCGTGCTGGGCATCGGCGCGGGCACGGTGCTCGCGCAGGCCGTTCTCGCCTGGCTCGCGGGTGATCTCGGCGGCGGCTACTTCACGGGCGCCGCGCCGACGCTGCAGTTCGCCGCGGTCGATGCGCTCGTGTTCGCCGCGCTCGGCGTCGTCGCCGCCCTGATCGGTGCCTGGCAGCCCGCGCGACAGGCCGCGCTGCTCGCGCCCGCGCAGGCGCTCAAGGGGCTGGGCGGCGCGCCACCGATGCACACCTCGCGCCTGGCCCGCTGGCGCGGTCCGCTGCTGCTCGTCGCCGCGCTGCTGCTGGCGATGGCGCCGCCCGTGGCCGGTCTGCCGCTGGCCGCCTACGCGGCCGTGGCCCTGCTGCTGGTCGGCGGCATCGCCTGCGTGCCGGCGCTGATCGCCATTGCGCTCGGCCGCGTGCCCGAAGCCACGCAGCCCTTGCCGCTGCTCGCGCTGCGCCGCGCACACTTCGAGCGCGATGCCGCCACGGTGGCGGTGGCCGGCGTCGTGGCCAGCGTGGCGCTGTCGGTCGCGCTGACGGTGATGGTCTCGAGCTTTCGCGAGGGCGTCGCGCGCTGGCTCGACCAGGTGCTGCCGGCCGACCTGTACCTGCGCACCGCGGCGACGAGCAGCGCGAGCGACCAGGCGTTTCTGCCGGACGGTTTCGCCGCTGACGCGGCACGCCTGCCCGGTGTGGCGCGGATCGAGGTCTCGCGCTCGCGGCCGGTGGCGCTCGCGCCCACGCGCCCGACGGTGACGCTCATCGCGCGCGACCTGCGCGATGCGGCGCGCGCGCTGCCGCTGCTCGATCCGCCAACGCCGCCCGACGCCGCGCTGCCCGGCGTCTTCGTCAGCGAGGCGGTGCAGCGCCTGTACGGCGCTTCCCCGGGTGACGCGATCGAGCTGCCGCTCGGCGATGCGACCTTGCGCGTTCGAGTGCGCGGCGTCTGGCGCGACTACGCGCGCCAGTTCGGCGCGATCGCGATCGATCGCACCGACTACGAGCGCGCCACGGGCGATGCGCGACACAACGACATGGCGCTGTGGCTCACGCCCGACGCGCGCCCCGACGAAGTGCTTGGCCGCCTGCGTGAGCTCGCCGGCGGCGAAGGCCTGTTCGACGCCGCGTCGGCGGCGCAGCTGCGCACGCGCTCGCTCGCGATCTTCGACCGCAGCTTCGCGGTCACGCGCTACCTGCAGGCGGTGGCGATCGCGATCGGGCTGGCCGGCATCGCCGCGAGTTTCTCGGCCCAGGTGTGGGCGCGGCGGCGTGAGTTCGGTCTGCTCGCCCACCTGGGCTTCACGCGCGCGCAGGTCGTCACGCTGGTGACCGCCGAGGGCGCGTTGTGGTGCGCGGCCGGCGCGCTGCTCGGCCTTGCGCTGGGCCTGGCGGTCGCCACGGTGCTGGTGCACGTGGTCAACCCGCAGAGCTTCCACTGGACGATGGACCTGCTCGTGCCCTGGGGCCGCGTCGCCGCGCTGCTCGGCGCGGTGATGGCCGCCGGCGCCGCCACGGCGGCGCTGTCGGCGCGCGGCGCGGCCTCGCATGACATGGTCGCCGCGGTGAAGGAGGACTGGTGAGCGCGCAGCGCGGCTACTTCAGGCTGCCGGCCAGTTCGAACACCGGCAGGTACAGCAGCACCACGATGGCCCCGATCAGCACGCCGATCGCCGCCATTAGCAGCGGCTCGAACAGCCGCGTCGCGAATTCGACCCAGCGCGCCAGGTCCTCGTCGTAGTACGCGGCGATGCGATCCATCATTGCGCCGAGCTCGCCGGTGCGTTCGCCGACCCTGAGCATGCTGACGGACATCGGCGTGGTCAGGCCCGCGTTCGAGAGCGCGTCCGACGCCGGCTGGCCCTCGCGCACGGCGCGCCGCGCCGATGCCAGCGACGGCCGCAGCACCGGATCGAGCAGCCCTTCGGCCATGTCGAGCGCCCAGGGCAGCGGCATGCCGCCGCGCTGCAGCATGCCCAGCGTGCGGTAGAAGCGCGCGAGCTGATAGACCCGCAGCACCTCGCCGACCCGCGGGATCGACCACATCCGGCGCCACAGCTCGCCGCGCAGCGCGGGCCGGCTCAACCCAAAGACGACCGTACCGATCACGAGCACCACGCCGGCCACCACCGTCACCGCGTGCGCGGCCAGCAGCTGGCCCCACTGCATCAGCAGCTTCGACAGGAACGGCAGGTCACCGCCGATGTCCTCGTAGATCTGGCTGAAACGCGGGACCACGTAGAACAGGAGAAAGGCCGTCACCAGCAGCCCGGTGCCGGCCAGCAGCAGTGGATAGATCGATGCGCTGACGACCTTCTTGCGCAGCTGCTCGATCTGACGCTGGTAATCCACGAAGCGCGTCAGCGCTTCCTGCAGGTCACCCGTGCGCTCGCTCGCGCGCACGGTGGCCACGAACAGCGGCGGGAACGCCGCGGGCGACTGCTCGAGCGCGTACGACAGGCTGCGGCCGCTGTGCACCTGCGCCAGCACGGCCTGCAACTGGCGCGCCGTGTGGCCCTGGTTCTCCTGCGCGAGCGCCTCCAGCGCCTCGACCGTGCTGAGTCCGGCGTCGAGCAGCGACACCAGCTGCTGGGCGAACACCTGCAGCGGGAAGCGCATGCTGCCGCCGCCGGAGCCGAAGCCGAAGCCGG
>JAOUIM010000040.1 GCA_029884035.1 Aquincola sp.
TCTTCTCGGCGTCGCTGAGCTTGTTCCAGACGTGTGGAGCGACCTGCGTCGTCAGGCCGTCGACGATGTGGCCCGAAAGCAGGATGAACTTCTGGACCTCGTAGAACTTCTTGGCCTCGATCGTCGTCAGCGGGTTCTCCTGCGCCTCGACGGTGCCGTTCTGCAGCGCCAGGTAGACCTCGGCGAAGGCGATCGGCGTCGGGTTGGCGCCGCAGGCCTTAGGCGTGGCCGTGTAGGCCGGCACGTCGGGCACGCGGATCTTCAGTCCCTTCATGCCGGCGCAGTCGTTGAAGTCGCGGTTGGTCGTGATGTGGCGCGCGCCGTAATAGGTGTAGGCGAGGATCTGGATGCCGGTCTTGGCGCGGAAGGCGTCCACCATCTCCTTGAAGATATCGCTCTTGCTGTAGGCCAGCAGGTGGTCGCCGTCACGGAAGATGAACGGGTAGTAGGCGATGCCCAGGCGCGGATAGCTGCGCGCCGCGAAGCTGGGGCCGCTGATGATCATGTCGACCGTGCCCAGCTGCATGCCCTGGTTGATGTCGGTCTCCTTGCCCAGCGAGCTCGCCGGGAAGACCTGGATCTCGAACTTGCCGTTGGTGCGCTTCTTGATCTCCTCGGCCGCCCACACGCTCTCCGTGTGGTACGGCTCGCTGGTCTCGTAGACATGCGCCCACTTGAGCTTGGTCTGCGCCATGACCGTGCCGGATGCGCCGAGCCATGCCACGACGGCGGTGGCCAGCAGGGTCTTGAAGAGCTTGCGTTTCATCGTCTGTCTCCTGTCGTCAAGGGTCAATCGAACACCAGTTGCACCTTCGTGCTGCGCGACCGATCGGCCGCCAGCGCGAAGGCCTCTTCCGCGCGCGCGAGCGGCAGCTGCGCGCTGATCAGCGGCCGCACATCGGCGCGGCGCGTGCGGATCGCTTGCACCGCGAGGCCGAACTCGCTTTGGCACGAAACGCACCGACGTAGTCCAGCTCGCGGACCATCACCCGATTGGCGGGGAACGGCAATTCCTCGGGCAGCGTGCCCACCTGCACGACGCAGCCGCCGCGGCGTACCGCGGCCAGGCAGGTCGAGAGTGCGGCGGGCGCACCAGCGGCTTCGATCGCGACATCGAAACGCTCGGCGAGCAATGCGGCATCGCGGTCGCTGCGCACCCCCGCATCCGCGCCCACGGTGCGCGCCATCTCGAGCGGACGGTCGGCGATATCGGCCGCCACGATCTCGGCGGCGCCCGCCAAGCGCGCCGCAATGACCGCCATGCAGCCGATCGTCCCTCCGCCAGTGACGAGCACGCGCCGGCCCAACAGCACGCCGGCGCGCTGCACCGCATGCAAGCCCACCGACAGCGGCTCGGCACAGGCGAGCTCACCCAGCGACACGTCGGACTCGGTCACCGCGGTGAGCTGGCGCTCGTGCATCACGAAGGCCTGCGCAAAGAGCCCCTGGGCGTGGGGGAACACGCTCGCGCTGCCGACGAAATGCATACGCTCGCACAGGTTCATCCGCCCCTCGCGACAACGGACGCAGCGGCCGCACGGGTGCGAAGGGTCGATCGCCACGCGGTCACCCGGCATCACGCGCGAGACCTCGGCACCGACGGCCTCGACCACGCCGGAGGCCTCGTGCCCGGGGACCAGCGGTTCACGGATCACGAAGGCGCCGGCCCGGCCATGCTGCCAGTAGTGCAGGTCGGAGCCGCAGATGCCGCCGGCCCCCAGGCGCAATCGCACATCTTGCGGGCCCAGCGCCCGCAGCGCGCGTGGCTCGAGCCGAAGATCGTGCGCGCCATGCAGCGTGCAGGCCAGCAGTCCGGACGTCTCGCTCATGCGGCGCGCCTGCCTTCCGGCGTGGCTTCCTCGTCGATCCGGGCTGCGGCGAAACGGTCGTGCGACTGCTGCAGATGCTCGCGCATCGCGCGTCGTGCGGCGGCGGCGGCGCCGTCGCTGACCGCGCGCAACACGGCACGGTGCTCGGCCACCGCCGCGCGCCAGCTGCGCGCGTTCTCGAAGTGGCGGCCGAGCTGCTCGAACAGGGGATTGTTGCGCTCGTCGAACAGGTCGGTCACGACCCGCACCAGCGCGGCGTTGTCGCTTGCCTCGGCCAGCGCAACATGGAACTCTCGGTCGCCGCGGATCGGCATCACGCCACGGGCGATGTCGTCCTCCATGGCCTTGACGGCGGCGCGCAGCCGCTTGAGCGTGGCCGGTGTGCGCTGGCGCGCCGCGACCGCAGCCAGTTCAGCCTCGACGAGCTGGCGCGCGCGGATGATCTCGAACGGCCCGAACGCGGACGCCGCCACCGCGGCGCGCGGCGCGGCGCCCGTGACGTAGATGCCCGAGCCCATGCGCACCTCGACCCGGCCCTCGACCTCCAGCGCAATCAGGGCCTCCCGCACCGACGGGCGCGACACCCCCAGCTGCGTCGCGAGGTCGCGCTCGGGCGGCAGGCGGGAGCCCGGCACGAACTCGCCCGCCTTGATCAGCGCACGCAACTGCTCGGCAATCTGCCGGTACAGGCGCTTGGGCTCGACGACTTGCAGGGGCATGGAGGCAGGGCGGCCAAGTGGTCAGACCAGTTGACCGGCGGAGTGTGGCTGCAAGCCGCCGCCCGCGGATGCTGGTTTACCCGCGAAGCCGCTGCGGCCGCACGCGTTCCAGCGCGCGAAACCTACACTCGCGCGCATGCTGCAGGCGGCACGCCATCCCCAAGCACCGGGCGCCGAGCCGGACGGCCCGCCGCTGACGGTGCATCACCTGCGCCAGGTGCTGCTGTGGCCGCTGCGCCTGATCTCGACCGCGGCGGACGACTCCGAGCAACGACGCGCTCCCTGGCGATTGCTGCGCGACATGGGCGAAGCCTCGCCCTGGCGCGAGCAGTTCGACGAGTTCACGGGCGACGCGGATCACTTCCACGAGCGGCACTACAACGAGTTCGTCGCGTTCCTGCCGTATGTGCAGCGCTTCCTGTATGGCGAGGGGCGGGCGGGACGTCAGGGCGATGCAGCCAGCGAGCGCTCGCCGATGCGCGTGTTCCGACGTCACGACATCGCTGCGGTGCGCGTGCAACCGCGCCCGGGCGACCCGCCGCTGACACTGCAGGTCGTTCACATCGACCTGTACTTCTTCTACGGTGTCGACATCGTGCTGCTGAACGTGGAGGTGGCGGGCGACGAGTTGCCGCTGCCGCTCGCCGAGGAGCTGATGTATCGCTTCGGCCGCGCCTATCCCGCAGGCTGGTACGCCGACGGCCGGCCGCAACACAGTTTGACGCAGTGCGAGTGGCTCGACCGCGAGGGTCGCGTCCTGGTGTCCAGCGACTCTCGTGACCGCGACGCCTTCCTGGCCCACGTGGCCGAGCACCGCGCGCCGCGCATCGCCGCGCACTGGGAGTACGTGCTCGCGCCGCTCGTGAACCACCACTCGGCCAGGGAAGGCGCGCTGCGCTTTCGCCAGATCGAGTACTACCGGATGCCGATGATGGCCTACGTGGCGGTCGACGACCCGGCGGCGTTGACGCGCAGCGACTTCGTGCGCCTGGGCCTGGTGACCGGTGCCGGCGACACGGCGCAGCACACCGACCGCGCGCTGCCCTACGCCGACGCGCACCTGGCGGATTTCGAGCAGCGCTACTGCTACGACCGCTTCTGGGCCGCGACCGGCGCCGCGCCGCGCACGCGTTACCTGTGTTCGGGCCTGTCGCTGGTGGTCGTCGGCGACGCGCGCAACGAGTTCTATCGTTGCCGCGACCGTGGCGTGCTGGCGCAGTTCCGGCACCAGCATTTCCTGCTGTTCCTGATCGCGCACTTCCAGAAGGCCACGCTGCTGATGGCCAGCGACCAGCTCGCCGAGGCGCTGATGGCGATGGACCTGACCTCGCCCGAGAGCATCCGCCGCTTCAAGCGCCGCATCCGCATCGCTTTCGTCGCCTTCCTCAGCTTTACCCACCGCTACTGGTTCCACGAGGTCAGCGAGCAGGCGCACGTCAAGGCGCTGTGGCGGATGTGCCGCGAGCATCTGCAGATCGACCCGCTGTACGCCGAGGTCAAGGAGCGCATCGACGACATGAACGGCTATCTCGATGCCGACGCGCTGCGGCGCCAGGCGAACACCGTGGTGCGCCTGACGGTGGTGACGATCTTCGGCCTGATCGGCACCGTGACCACCGGCTTCCTCGGCATGAACCTGTTCGCCGAGAGCGACGCGTCCTGGTTGACGAAGACCGCGGTGTTCACGGTGGTCTTCGTTCCGACGATCGCGCTGACCTTCTACACGATGGTCAAGTCCAAGCGGCTGTCGGACTTCCTCGACGTGGTCAGCGATGAGCGCGTGTCGACCTGGAACAAGCTGCGCGCCTTCGGCGCGGTGTGGGGACACCACGCCGAGTGACGCCGGCCGCCGCCGTCAGGCCGCGACGTCGATCAGCGCGCCGGGCGCCGTCGGGTCGGCCGTCATCGACGGCGCGTCACCGCGAAGTCGTGCGGCGAGCTGCTCGAGGAAGGTGCCGAGCGACTGCGCGAGCGTGGCGCGATCGGCCGCCGCCGGCTTTCCGAGCGCCTGCTGCATGTTGGCAAACGAGTCGAGCAGGCGGTCGAACATGCCGCCGAAGGGCGACGCCGCCGCCGGGCCGTCGGTCTTGTACATCGCCACGACGATCATCGCCGGCCCCGCGGCGGCGGGCGACGCGGCATCCGCCGCCGGCGCTGCTTCGGCCGGCACGGTGGTCGCTGCGTCCACTGTGGCGGCGTCTGCGGTTGGCGAGGCACTCGAGCCCGTGACCGCTTGTGCAGGCGCGGCGGACGCGGTGGCAGCCGCATCGACGCGCGTCGCCAGGGTCTCGAGGCGGGCGACCGGGTCGTGCCAGCGATCGCGATGGTGGCCGAAGTGATGGCCGTGATGATGATGCTCGCCGTCTCGCTCGCCCTCGTGGGAGTGGCGGCCCCGAACCGCCTGCATCAGTGCGCGCGCGAACTGGAACACCGCCTGTTCGACGTCGGCCCCGTCGGTGGCCGGGGCTGCTGCGGCGCCACTGGCGTCTTCGGTGGCCGCCGCCGACGCGGAGGGGGCTGTCTCGGCCGCCGGCACCGCGACTGCCAGCTCGGACAGCGCCGACATCAGCGCCCGGAACAGCGGCGACTTGCGCGGGCTGTCGCCATGCGACTCGGTGGCCGGCGGCGCGGGCACCGGGGCAGGAGCCGCTGCCGGCGCAGCAGGGGCGGCACCCGCTGGCGTGGGTGCGGCGCTGCTGCTCGGATAGCGGGTGAATGCAAACGCGATGGTGCTGATCGACATGACGCTCTCCAGGAACCGGTGGTCGCGTCGTCGACGCGGACACAGGGCCGGGCCGTTGACGCCATGGCCAGCGTCTTCGGCAGCGCGTGACCCCCGACTGAGCCCGCAATTGCTACCAGCGGTGACTGGGGGTGGAACACGACCCAGTTCGGACGCTTCCGACCCTCAGAGCCCGGCTGCGTCCAGTTGCGCCCTCGTCGGCAGGCCCTCGGTGTCGCCGCGCACCTGCACCGCGCGGGCACCGATCCAGGCGCCGCGGCGCGCGGCGTCGACGATGCCGCGGCCTTCGAGCAGCGCGCTCGTGACGCCGACCATGAAACCATCACCTGCGCCGACGGTGTCGACGACGCGCTCAACCGGGACCGCCGGCACGCGACCGGCGCCAGCGTCGACATCGTCGTAGAACGCGCCGCCGGCACCGAGCTTGACCACCACGCGTCGGGCTCCGCGCCCGCGGTAGAAGCGCGCGATCGCCTCGGGCGTTCCGTGCCCGGTCAGCACGCGCCCTTCCTCGAAGCCGGGCAGCACCCAGTCGGCGTGCGTCGCGAGCTCGTTGATCGTCTCGCGCATGGCGTCGCGCGACGGCCACAGCGACGGACGGAGGTTGGGGTCGAAGCCGATCGTTCGGCCGCGGGCCCGCGCAACGGCCATCGCCTTGCGTGTCGCGGCCAGCGTGCTGGGCGACAGCGCCGGGAACACGCCGCTGACATGCAGGTGCCGCGCGCCGGCGACCCAGGCCTCGTCGATATCGTCGGGCGCGAGGTGGCTGGCGGCCGAGCCCTTGCGGTGGTATTCGATCGGCGGGTCGCTGCCGTCGTCGACGCGGCCCTTGAAAAGGAAGCCGGTGCGCTCGTCGGCCCGGCAGGTCACGCGCGAGCAGTCCACTCCTTCGCCGCCGATCGCGTCGAGCAGGAAGCGCGCCATGGTGTCGTCGCCCAGGCGCGACTGCCAGCCGACCTTGAACCCCAGTCGCGCGAGTCCGATCGCGACATTGGTCTCCGCCCCCGCGGTGCGCTTCGAAAAGCGCATCACCGACTCGAGCGGCCCGGGCGTCTCGGCGACGAACATCGCCATCGCCTCGCCGAGCGTGACGACATCGAAGGTCACGGTGCGCTTCAGCCGCGGCCGACGAACGGCATCGCGGTGGCCATCACCGTAACGCTGAGGATGTTGGCCTCGGGCGGCAAGTGGACCATCGTCAGGAAAGTCCTGACCACGTTGTCCATCGCCATGCGCGGCTCGGGCTTGATGCTGCCGTCGGCCTGCGGCACGCCGCCGACCATCTTGGCGGTCATGTCGGAGGCGACGTTGCCGATGTCGATCTGCCCCACCGCGATGCCGTATTTGCGGCCGTCGAGCGATGCGGTCTTGGTGATGCCGGTGACGGCGTGCTTGGTCGCGGTGTAGGCGACGGAATTGGGCCGAGGCGCATGCGCCGAGATCGAGCCGTTGTTGATGACGCGGCCACCCTGCGGCGTCTGCGCCTTCATCAGGCGGAAGGCCTGTTGCGTGCACAGGAACGTACCGGTGAGGTTGGCCGCCACGCTGGCCTGCCATTGCTCGAACGGCAGATCCTCGAGCAACGCACTCATGCTCGAGACGCCGGCGTTGTTGAACAGCAGGTCGAGGCGGCCGAAGCGCGTCTTCACGGTATCGAACAGCGCAGTCACCGACGCCGGATCGCCGACGTCGGCGGGCACCGCGATCGCGTGCGAGCGATCGGCACAGCCGGCAATCGACTCCTCCAACGTTTCTTTGCGCCGTCCGACGAAGGCAACGTGCCAGCCCTCGGCCACCAGGGCCTGTGCGCAGGCGCGGCCGATGCCGCTGCCCGCGCCGGTCACGACGGCACTGCGAAGGGAGGTGTTCATGGCGGCCTCGGGCACGATGGGTGCGGTATCGTAAGGTCATCACACCACTTCGGATCGGCCCGCATCCATGTCCCGCCCCGAACTGCTCACCGTGGCCAGGCTGGCGCCCTTCCTGATGGAGCCGTTGCAGGCCGCGTTCACGGTACACGACCGGCTCCACGAGAGCCTGCTCGACAACGACACCTCGGCATTTGCCACGGCGGCGCCGCGCATCCGTGCGATCTGCGGCAGTGGCGAGTCGAAGGTCGGCGCCGACCTGCTGGCGCAGCTGCCGGCGCTGGAGATCGTCTCGATCATGGGCGTAGGCTACGACGGCGTCGACGTGGCCGCCTGCAAGGCACGCGGCGTGGTCGTCACGCACACGCCCGACGTGCTCAACGACGACGTGGCCGACCTTGCGCTGGCGTTGATGCTCGACGTGGCGCGCCGCATCCCGCAGGCCGACCGGCACGTGCGCGAAGGGCGATGGCCGCAGGGCAACATGCCACTGGCCCGCAAGATGAGCGGTGCGCGGCTGGGGCTCGTCGGCATGGGCCGCATCGCGCAGGCGATCGCCCAGCGCGCCCTCGCGTTCGGCATGTCGATCGCCTATACCGCGCGCAGCGCCAAGCCCGCACTGCCGTACGCATTCCATGCCACGCCCGCTGCGCTGGCGGCAGCCAGTGACTTCCTTGTCGTCATCACGCCTGGCGGCGCAGCCACGCGCAAGCTCATCGATGCCACGGTACTGGACGCGCTCGGTCCCAAGGGGTATCTCGTCAACGTCGCGCGCGGCTCGGTGGTCGACGAGTCGGCGCTCATCGCGGCCCTGCAGAAAGGCACCATCGCCGGCGCCGCGCTCGACGTGTTCGAGAACGAACCGCATGTGCCCGAAGCGCTGCGGGCGATGGACAACGTGGTGCTGACGCCGCACATCGGCAGCGCGACGAGCGCGACGCGGCAGGCGATGGCCGACCTGGCTTTCGAGAACCTCGCGGCGCATTTCGCCGGCCGTCCGCTGCCCTCGCCGGTGCCGGAATGCCGGTAAAGGACGCATCGATGGACCCCAGCCCGCGCTTCACGAAGGTCATCCTCGAGACCGGCCCCGATGGCCGCGCGCGTTTTCGCGACGAGCCGGTCGCGCTGAGCGAGGGCAAGCCGCAGGCGCGGCTGTCACCATTGGCGACGAGCGCCGGCTACCAGCTGCGCGAGAGCCCGGTCGGATTCCGCAGCGAGTTCCATTGCACCGAGAACCCGCAATGGGTCTTCATCCTGAAGGGCGCGATGGAAATCGGCCTGCAGGACGGCACGAGCCGCCTGTTCGGCCCGGGCGAGCACTTCTATTCGGCCGACACCGTGCCTGCCGGCGCCGCGTTCGACCCGACGATTCATGGCCACTGGAGCCGGCAAGTCGGCGACACGCCACTGGTGACGCTGTTCGTGCGCGGCTGAGACCGCCCCACGTGAACACCCCCGCGACCGCGCTGTCGCGCGCGGCCTTCGCCACGCTGTTGCTGATCGCCTTGATGATGGGGGGCAACCACGTCGCGGCCCGCATCGCGTTCGACGCCGGCGTCGATGTCACCACCGCCGTGCTGTTTCGCAGTGGCGTGACGGCCCTGGTGGTCGCGCTGCTGGTGGTGCAGGCGCGCGGGTCGTGGCGGCTCGACGCGCGCGAGCGGCGCGCCATGCCGGTGATCGGGGCGCTGGTCACCGCGCAGAGCCTGTGCCTGTACTCGGCAGTGGCGCGGCTGCCGGTGGCGCTGGCACTGCTGGCCTTCAACACGTATCCGTTGTGGACCGTGCTGTGGGCCCGCGTGCTGTATCGGCACCGCGCCGAGCGCCGCGTGTTGCTGGCCATGCCGGTGCTGCTGTTCGGTCTCGCGCTGGCGCTCGATGTGCTGGGTGCCGCCTCGGGTCTGGGCGCCAGTGCGCAGTGGGCCCGCATCGGCGCCGGCGTGGCATTCGCCGTCGCTGCGGCGGCGCTCTTCGGCCTCGCGCTGGTGCTCACGCAGCACGAGGCCGGGCGGCTCGACGGCCGGCTGCGGACCGCCCTCACGATGGGATTCGTGGCAGTCGTTGCCGCAGGGCTGATCGCACTGCAGGGTGGCTGGCACGTCCCCTCGGAGACCCGAGGCTGGTGGGGCCTCGGGGCGCTGACCTTCCTGTACGGCACCGCCTTCACGATCATGTTCACGGTGTTGCCACGCCTGGGGGTGGTCGGCAACTCCGCGATCATGAACGTCGAGCCGATCTTCGCGCTCGTGCTCGCATGGGCGCTGCTCGGCCAGTCGATCGCGCCGGTGCAAGTGCTGGGCGGGCTGCTGGTGGTGGGCGCGGTGATGGCGCTCGGTCTGCGGCGCCGGCCTTGAACCCATCGGCCGCCTGCGCCAGGCGCGTCAGCGCCGCCAGTGACGTACCGGCCAGCCGCGCGCTTGTGCCTCGGCCGCCAGGCGCTCGTCGGGGTCAACCGCGACCGCCTCGCGCACCGCACACAGCAACGGCAGGTCATTGATCGAGTCGCTGTAGAACACGCTCGGCCGTTGCGCCAGCGGTGCCTCGCCGCGCGCTGCGAGCCAGGCGTGCAGGCGCGTGACCTTGCCCTGCCGCATGTTGGGCACGCCGCTGACGCGGCCGCTGAAGCGGCCGTCGGCCGCGACCTCGGTCTCGGTGGCGATCAGGTGCGGCAGGTCGAGCGCCGCCGCGGTCAGCTCGGTGATGAAGCGGTTGGTCGCGGTGGTCAGCACCAGGGTGTGGCCCGCCTGCCGATGCTGCTCGATGCAGGCCAGGCCGGCCGGCACGACGCGCGGGCGGATGCACTCCTCGAGAAACGCCTCGCGCAGCGGCTGCCACTGCACCGCGCTGCGGCTTGCCAGCGTGCCCACGTAGAACTCGCAGAATTCGAGCACGCCCACGGCGCCGGCCTTGTAGCCCGCCTCGATTGCGCGGTTGCGCGGCCCGAACACGGCGCGGTCGAGCACGCCGCGGTCGATCAGGAACTCGCACCACAGGACATCGCTGTCGCCGTCGAGCAGCGTGTGGTCGAGGTCGAACAGTGCGAGCGTCGGGGGTGGTGTCAAGGCGCTCTGAGGTGCCACGCCTTGGGCTTGGTGAAGGTCTGGATGCCGTACGTCGACAGGGTCAGCCCGATGCCCGAGTCGCCCACCCCGCTCCAGGGCAGGCGGGGGCTGACGCGGTCGCAGCAGTTCCAGTACACGCTGCCCGCATTCACGCGCGCGAGCAGGGCGCGAGCCGCGACTTCGTCCCTGGTGTACACGCCGGCCGTGAGGCCGTAATGCGTGTCGTTCATCAGCGCAACGGCCTCCTCGTCGCTCACCACCTTCTGGATGCCGATGACGGGGCCGAAGCTCTCCTCGCGCATCAGTTCCATCGTGTGGTTCACGTTCGTGAACACCGTGGGTGCATAGGCCTGGTGCGGCAGGCGGTGCCCGCCGCGCACAAGCGTCGCGCCCTTGGCCTTCGCATCGGCGACCTGCGCATCGAGCACGGCCAGCTGCGGCGCGCGCGCGATGGCGCCGATGTAGGTGGTCTCGTCCATCGGGTCGCCGATCTTGAAGCCGTCGACCGTCGCGAGGAAGTGTTTGACGAAGGCGTCGTGGATCGTGGCGTGCACGTAGATGCGCTCGACCGAACAGCAGCTTTGCCCCGCGTTGTACATCGCACCGTCGGCGAGCGACTCTGCCGCTGTCTTGGGATCGGCGTCGGCGCGCACGTAGGTCGGGTCCTTGCCGCCGAGCTCGAGCTGCAGCTTCACGAGCCGGCCGGCGAGCGCCTTGGCGATGCGCTTGCCGGTGGCCACGCTGCCGGTGAAGAACAGGCCGTCGATCGGCTGTTCCAGCAGCGCCGCGCCCGCCTCGCCCGCACCGACGACGAGCGCCAGCACGTCGCTCGGCACGCCGGCCGCGTGCAGCAGGCGCACCAGGTGCTGGCCGGTGAGGGTGGCGACCTCGCTGGGCTTGTAGAGCACCGCGTTGCCCGCGAGCAGCGCCGGCACGACGACGTTGCAGCTCACGAACCAGGGGTAGTTCCAAGCCGAGATGTTGGCCACCACCCCCAGCGGCACATGGCTGATGCGCTCGCGCATCGCGGGGTCGTCGAACACCGCCTCGTCGGCCAGTGCCGCGGCGGCGTGGTCGAGAAAGAAGTCCAGCCGTGGCAGCAGGCCGTTGAGCTCGTTGCGGCTTTGCGCGATCGGCTTGCCGACCTCCTGGGTCAGCGTCAATGCCAGTGCCTCGCGCTCGGCGACGACGGCGTCGCGGAAGCGACGCATGATCGCGATGCGCTCGGCCAACGCACGCGCGGCCCAGGCCGGCTGCGCGGCACGCGCGGCGCGGGCCTTGGCGGCAATCGATGCGGCATCGTCACCCGGCAATGCGGCGAGTTGCGCGCCAGTGGCGGGGTTGGTGATGGTCAGGACAGGCATGGCGGGTTCAGGTGTCTGCGGAACGCACCGCACGCGCGGCACGAAGGAAATCGATCAGCATCGGCGTGTCGTCGAACAACCCGTCTTCGCCCGGCGTGTGGAACTCGGGGTGCCATTGCACGGCGGCCACGAAGCCCGGCCCGCGCGAGCGTACCGCCTCGATGATGCCGTCGTCAGGGCAGCGCGCCTCGACCACCAGGCCTGCCGCCAGATCCTTGATGCCCTGGTGGTGAATGCTGTTGATCGTGGCGCGCGTGACCTCGGGGTACAGCTCGGCGAGCCTGGTGCCGGGCACCAGTTCGACCGCATGCCGGTTGCGCTCGTAGTGGCTGCGGTTGACATGTTCGCTGGCGTCCGGGCGCTGGGTCGGGATGTCCTGGTACAGCGTGCCACCCAGGGCGACGTTCAACAGCTGCAGCCCGCGGCAGATGCCGAAGACCGGCTTGCCGGCGTCGATGAACGCGCTGAGAAGCGCCATCTCGTAGCGGTCGCGCACGGCGTCACCGGCCCACGCCGGGTCGAGCGGCTGCTCGCCGTAGGAATGCGGCGAGAGATCATTGCCTCCTTGCAGCACAAGGGCGTCGAGCGAGTCCGCGTAGTGGCGCAGGTTGAAATCCTCGCGCGTGGTCACGCTCTGGGCGTCGACCGCCGGAATCATCATCGGCAACGCGCCGCCGCGCAGCAGCCAATGCGCCACCGACTGCTCGAGGTAGTGCAGCGTCTTGGTCCAGACGCCGCCCAGGTCCAGCACGGGCCCGGCCGGGTAGTAGATGCGTGCCGAGACGCCGATGCGCAGATGGGGTGTCGTGAAGGGCATGGTCACATCGCCTGCAGGAAGAGCCGTTCGTAGTCGGCCGCGGTCGCCTTGATCGGGTTGGTCTGGCCCGCGAAGTCGGCCACCGCCAGCGGCACCAGGCGAGCCAGGTGCGCGCGCGTCACACCGCGCGCAGCCAGGCCGCCGGTGATGCCGATCTCGGCCTTGAGCCGCGTCAGCCAGGGGACGAAGGCGGCGCCGCCGCCGGCGACGCCAGCGGCGTGCGCCAGCTCATCGAATTTGGCCGGGACCGCCTCGATGTTCCAGGCCAGCACGGTGTCGATCATCAACGCGTTGGCCAAGCCATGGTGCAAGTCGTTGACCGCGCCCAGCGCATGGGCGCAGGCATGCACCGAGCCGAGGTCTTTCTGGAACGCGATCGCGCCCATCATGGAACTCATCATCATGTCGGCGCGGGCCGCGAGGCTGCCCGGCTCGCGCACCGCAATGCCCAGGGCCCGCGCGCCGATGCGCAGGCCCTCGAGCGCGATGCCGTCGCACAAGGGGTGGTAGGCAGGCGACAGGTAGCTCTCGATGTTGTGCGTCAGTGCGTCGATGCCGGTGGCCGCGGTCACCGGCGGCGGCAGCGCGAGCGTCAACTCGGGGTCGGCGAATACGGCTCTGGCCAGCAATTTTGGGCTGAACACCGAGCGCTTGACATGGGTGTCGTCCTCGGCGACCACCGAAGATCGTCCGACCTCGCTGCCGGTGCCCGAGGTGGTGGGCAGCGCAACGAAGTACGGCAACTCGTTGACGATCGGGCGTACCTTGGGGTGATCCCACACGTACTCGATCACGTCGCCCTCGTGCACCGCCATCAGCGCGACGACCTTGGCGACGTCCAGCGCCGCGCCGCCGCCGAAGCCGATGACCGCGTCGGCGCGGTGCGCCTTGTACGCCGCCGCACCGGCCATCACCTGGCTGGCGGTCGGGTTGCCGAACACGCCGTCGAACACGCCGGCGTCGAGCCCGCCGAGGTGCGTACGGAACTCGGCCAGCACCGGCAACTGCGCCAGGGCGCGGTCGGTGACGATCAGCGGGCGGCGGATTCCCTGCTCCTTCAGGTGGTCGGCCACGAGCCTGCGCGCGCCGGCGCCGAAGTGGATCGCGGTGGGAAAGGCAAAGCGGGTGATGCTCATGACGAGGTGTCTCGCAGTGCGGCGTCGACGATGTCCAGGGCCTGGTCCATCTGCGCGATGGTGGTGACGAGGGGCGGGGTGAGGGTCAGCACGGTAGCCATCGTCGTCTTGAACGACAGGCCGCGCGAGAGGCAACGGTACAGCACGGCCTCGGCGCGGTCGGCGTCGGGCGTGCGTGCGCCCGCACGGTCGCGCACCAGCTCGATGCCCAGCAACAGGCCGCGACCCCGCACGTCACCGATGCCGGCATGGCGGCGCTTCATCTCGTACAGGCGCTCCAGCGCGTGCGCGCCGACGCGCGCGGCGTTGTCGACCAGGCCCTCGCGCTCGATCACCTGCAGCGTGGCCAATGCCGCAGCGGCAGTGACCGGGTTCTTCTCGTGCGTGTAGTGGCCGTAGGCGTAGTCGCCGACGATGTTGAGGTCGTCGCGCGCCACGCAGGCGGCGATCGGCAGCACGCCGCCGCCCAGCGCCTTGCCGAGCACCACGATGTCCGGCGCCGCGCCGTCGTGCTCGGCGGCGAAGAAGCGGCCGGTCTTGCCGAGACCCGTCGGGATCTCGTCGAAGATCAGCAGCGTGCCGTGCGCGTGGCAGGCCTCGAGCACCGCTCGCCAGTAGCCCGGCGGCGGCAGGTAGGGCACGGCGCGCGCCGGCTCGGCGATGACCGCGGCGACATCGCCTTCCCGTTCGAGAACGTAGCGAACCATCGAGGCGCAAGCGAGCGCGCAACGTTCGAGATCAGGCTGTCCGTCGGCATCGACCGGGTGGCCGTAGGCGCAGCGGTAGCAGCCGAACGGCGCCACATGTTCGCTGCCGGGC
>JAOUIM010000400.1 GCA_029884035.1 Aquincola sp.
GTCGAGTTCGATGCGCAGCGGCGCGCGCTGTCGATCGAGGAAAAACCGAAACAGCCGAAGAGCAACTACGCGGTCACGGGGCTGTACTTCTTCGACACCCAGGTGTGCGACATCGCCGCGTCGATCAAGCCCAGTGCCCGTGGCGAACTCGAGATCACCGACGTCAACGCGACTTACCTGCGCCGGGGCCAGCTCGCGGTGGAGATCATGGGCCGCGGCTACGCGTGGCTCGACACCGGCACCCACGACAGCCTGATGGAGGCCGGCCAGTTCATCGCGACGCTCGAAAAGCGCCAGGGCCTGAAGGTGGCCTGCCCGGAGGAAATCGCGTTCCGAAGCGGCTGGATCGACGCCGCCCAGCTCGAGGCGATGGCACAGCCGCTGGCCAAGAGCGGCTACGGCCAGTACCTGCTGCGCGTGCTGACCGAGAAGGCCTATTGAATCGCCGCAGCCATCTCGCATTTTGATGCTAAGATGCGTTGATGCGTACTACCGTCGATCTCCCTGAGGCCGTGCTGCGCCAGCTCAAGGCTCGTGCAGCGCTCGAGGGCGTGGCCATGAAGGATCTGGTCCTCGAGTTCGTTCACGCTGGCTTGGCGAGGCAAAAGACCGCGGCGGCGGTGAAAGCCCGCAGCCCCTTGCCGCAACTCGTGCCCAACAAGCCGCTGGCTCTGCGCCGCCCCACCCACGCGGCGCTGATGGCCGTGCTGGACGATGCTGACGCCGGGCGGGCCGGTGCCCGAAGACGTGCGCGCTGAAACTGGCGATCTTCTCGACGTCAACGTCTGGCTTGCACTGGCCGCGCCATCTCATGTGCACCACGCGGTCGCCCGCGAATACTGGATGCAGCCAGGCCTGCCACGTGTCTGGTTCAATCGCGTGACCATGCTCGGCCTGCTACGGCTGATGTGTGAACCGAAGGTGATGGGCCCCGCCAAGCTGACGCTGCACGGCGCACTTGACGTGTACTCCTACTTTGCAAGCCTGCCGGAGGTGGGGTTCATGGACGAGCCGGCACAGTGTGGTCATGTATTTCTCGATGCTGCACGCGCGATGAAGCAAAGCTCGCCCCGCCTGTTGACCGACTTATACCTTGCCAGTTTTGCGCAGGTGGCCAGGCTCAGGCTGGTGACCTTCGACCGCGACTTCGAGCGCCTGGGCGGGGTAGAGATGTTGCGCCTGGGCGCGTCGACCCACTGACGGCCATGCGAGTCGTGTCCACCGCGCTGCCCGGCGTGCTGATCCTCGAGCCCAAGGTGTTCGGCGACGAGCGTGGATTCTTCTACGAAAGCTTCAACCAGCGCGCGTTCGACGCGGCGGTCGGGCAGCACGTCGCGTTCGTGCAAGACAACCATTCCAGCTCGGCGCGGGGCGTGCTGCGAGGCCTGCACTACCAGCTGCCGCCGCACGCCCAGGGCAAGCTGGTTCGCGTGGTGCGCGGCAGCGTATTCGACGTCGCAGTCGACATCCGCAAAGGCTCGGCCACGTTCGGGCGCTGGGCCGGCGTGATGCTCGATGCGAAGGGCCACCGGCAGATGTGGATCCCGCCGGGCTTTGCGCACGGATTCCTCGCGCTCGAGGACGACACGCACTTCCTGTACAAGACGACCGACTTCTACGCCAAGGAATGCGAACGCTCGATCGTCTGGAACGACCCGGCGATCGCGATCGATTGGCCTGAACTGGGCGCACCGCCGGTGCTGGCGGCCAAGGACGCTGCAGCGCCGCTGCTGCGCGATGCCGAGGTCTTTGCGCCATGAGCGAGCGGCCGATGCCGAAGATCCTGCTCACCGGCGCGTCCGGCTACATCGCGTCGCACACCTGGCTGGCGCTGTGGAACTCCGGATTCGACGTGGTGGGCGTCGACGACTTCCGCAACAGTTCGCCCGCGGTGCTGGAGCGGCTGCGCCGGATCTCGGGGCGCTCGCCCGCCTTCGTGCAGGTCGATGTGTGCGACGCCGCCGGCGTCGATCGCGTGTTCCAGTCGGATCGCTTCGATGCCGTGGTCCACTTCGCCGCGCTCAAGGCCGTGGGCGAGTCCGTGGCGCAGCCTCTCGCCTACTACCGCAACAACGTCGGCGGCCTGTTGACCGTGTGCGATGCGATGCTGCGGCATGGGTGCCTGCGCATGGTCTACAGCAGCAGTGCCACGGTGTATGGCGACCCGACATCGCTGCCCATCCGCGAGGATGCGCCCCTGTTCGCCACCAACCCCTATGGCCAGACCAAGCTCATCGGCGAGCGCGTACTCGCCGACCTAGCGATCGCCCAGCCGCGCTGGCAGACGGCATGCCTGCGCTACTTCAACCCCGTGGGCGCGCACGAGAGCGGCCTGATCGGCGAAGACCCGCGCGGCACGCCGAACAACCTGATGCCCTATGTGTCCCAGGTGGCGGTGGGCAGGCGGCCGAAGCTGCGCGTCTTCGGCAACGACTACCCCACGGCTGACGGCACCGGCGTGCGCGACTACATCCACGTGTGCGATCTCGCCGAGGGCCATGTCGCGGCCGTGCGCCGATTGCTGCAGGCCGAGGGTTCCTTCACCGTCAACCTGGGCACCGGCCGGGGCCACAGCGTGCTCGAGGTGATCCGTGCCTACGAACGCAGCAGCGGCCGGACTGTCCCCTTCGAGGTCGTCGCGCGCCGCCCCGGCGATGTGGCGGCGTGCTACGCCGACCCAAGCCGAGCGAATGAATTGCTGGCGTGGCGTGCGTCACGCGGCCTCGACCAGATGTGCACCGACAGCTGGCGCTGGCAACAGATGAACCCCAATGGGTTCGAAACCGAATCCTTGTTGGAAGCTCGATGATTCAAGTCACCCCCGTCGTCATGGCCGGCGGCTCCGGCACGCGGCTGTGGCCGCTGTCTCGCGCCGCATTCCCAAAGCAGTTCCTGGTACTGACGGCAGACAACCGGTCGCTGTACCAGCAGGCCATCGCGCGGCTGCGGGCCCTGGCGGGAGACGGCATCGACGTCGGACCGTCACTCACCGTGGGCAACGAGGAGCACCGCTTCATGGTGCTCGACCAGCTGCGCGAACTGGGTGGCGATGCGGGCCGGGTCATGCTCGAGCCCGCCGCACGCAACACGGCGCCGGCATTGACCCTGGCCGCGCTAGAAGCCACTGGTGCGCAGGGCCGCGATGACCCGGTGCTGGTCGTGACCCCGGCCGACCACGTGATTCCGGACGAGGCGGCATTCGTCGCCGCGATGCGCCACGCGGTGCACGCCGCGGCAGGCGGCTCGGTGGTCATCCTCGGCATCCCGCCGGATCGCCCCGACACGGGCTTCGGCTACGTGAAGAGCGACCACCGCGCCACCGGCGTGCGCGACGTCGAGCGCTTCGTCGAGAAGCCCGACCTCGCCACCGCCGAGCGTTACCTCGCCGAAGGCGGCTACCACTGGAACAGCGGCATGTTCGTTCTGCGCGCATCGGTCTGGCTCGCCGCGCTCGGGCGTTTTCGGCCGGACATCCTGGAGGCCACGCGGGCCGCCTGGTCCGCGCGCCAGGAGGACGACCGCTTCGTGCGTCCTGACAAGGCCTTGTTTTCCGGCGTACCGGCC
>JAOUIM010000401.1 GCA_029884035.1 Aquincola sp.
AGTGAGTCCCTGTTGCTGGATCTTCGTTATGGGGAACCGCAATATGGCAACGATGAATCGTACTTCGTGAAAACCCGCCAGCTCGGCGCCGGTGTGGAGTGGGAGCGCAACCTGAACGAAGATGTGGCCTGGCTAAGCTACTACGGCTCAGCGGGTGGCGGGTGGCGAACGGAGCAACTCGACTATTCTGATGAGCTCGGGCATGCGCGGTCAGATACAGCCGGACGCGCCGTGGTCACGGCTGGTACCGGTCTGCGTGTGAATGTGGCGCGGTTATCGCAACGGTGGAACTATCGCCTGCAGCTCGGGCTCACGGCATGGGCGCCACTCGGTGATGCTCGGGTAGAACTGAACGGCAGGCAATTCCTGTTGCAAACACCATCGCTTGCCGTTTTTCTGGGCATGTCCTTTGACTTCGCGCCCTAGGAGAACGAGCAACGTGTGGGCCGGGATGACGGGTTCGCGAGGGCCCGTTCTCGCGCCGGACGGCAACTAACGGCAGATCGGTGGACGGCCGAAGTCCTGGCGAAGCTTCTGGATCTCCAGGATGCCGGCGAGGGCATTCGCCCGGGCTCCGTCAACGGTCTCCAGTGCAGGATCGACACGCACCAGCAGCGGGTACGCTTTTGCGCTGGTTTGAGTGTCACCGCTTTCCTCGGCCGCGATCGCCTCGATCATAAGCGCGTAGCGACGGTGTTCGTCATCACCGGCCGTACCATAGGCTGTGCGGGCGAGGCCGATTGCGCGTTTGTGTTTGCAGTCGGCCAGTGCCACGGCTGCGTCGTAATTGGCTTGCCCAAGCCTCTGTGCGATCGCGGCATCCTGTTCCGACATCTCGCGCCGGGCCGCGATTGTCCGGTCGGCGCTGGCGCCGCTCGCCGCGCCCATCGCCGCACCGGATGTCGCACCGATTGCGGCGCTGGCAGCGATGTTTTTCATTGGATTGCCGCCCCAGAAGAGGCTGCCAACCGCGCCTGCCACGGCGCCCCCGAGCGCACCCTGCTTCGCGCCGGACTCGGCGCCACTGCTTGCCATGGAGCCGGGAGCACAAGACACGGTGGACAGACCACCGAGGGCAACCACCATCAACGCCAGCGTCTGAATCAGCCTCATAGCGATATCATCCTCAACAAGCTGTTCGGTGGGCAGTATAGGCTCTGATGTCAGCAGGGGATACTCGCGAGCCGCCGTTGACGGGTGCGCGCGCCTAGCGCGCACCTGCCTGCGGTGCGGGGGCGAGCTGCGCCGCCTGATCGACCCAGCCGCCGCCTGTCGCCTTGTAGACGCCAATCAGCTCCGTGTATGAATTGATCTTCGAGCGTACCGCCGCCAACTCGGCACCAAACAGCTCGTTCTCCGCGTACAGTACTTCGAGGTAGTCGGCGTAGCCGTTGTCAAACTTCAGTTTCGACAGCCTTGCGTACTCGCGCAGGGCCGCCACGCGCTCGGCCTGCGCCGCCGCTTCCTCGCGCGTCTTGGCCGTGCCGACCAGCGCATTGTTGGTCTCGGCGAAGGCATTCAGTACCACCCGCTGATAGGTGGCCAGTGCCTCGCGGTGCGCTGCCTCGGCGCTTTGCACCTGGCCCTCGATGGCGCCGAAGGTGAACAAGGGCCCGGCCAGGCCGGCGGCCACGCCCCAGGTGGCCGCGTCCCTGGTGAGAAAGTCGCCGATCGCGGCGCTGCTCACTCCGAGTGCGCCGGTCAGCGAGATCGTCGGGAAGTACAGCGACTTTGCCACGCCGATATTGGCGTTGGCGGCGACCAGCAGTTGCTCGGCCTGCAGGATGTCGGGACGCCGCTCCAGCAGCGATGACGGCAACGCGCCCGGAATTTCCGGCACGGCCAGGACATCGATGCGCTTGCCGCGCGGGATCGGCCCGGGATTGCGGCCGAGCAGAGTGGAAATCAGGTTTTCCTGGGCAGCAACCTGTAGCTCCAGCACGGGAATCGCCGCCAGCGCCTGCTGGTACTGTGACTCGATCTGCTGGACCTGCACCTGCGAAACCACGCCGCGGGCAAAGCGCAGGTCAAATATCCTCTTGGTGCCGGCGTAGTTTTTCGCCGTGGCGACGGCGATCTCGAGCTGCCGGTCCAGCCCGAGCAGTGTCACATAAGCGGCTGCCACCGCACTCGTCAACGAAAGCACGACCCCGCGGCGGCCCTGTTCGCTGGCATAGATCTGTGCCTGCACTGCTTCGCTTTGCCGCCGTACGCGACCGAAAAGATCAAGCTGCCAGCTGGCCGACAGGGCACCGTTGTACAGGCTGTAGTAAGGATCGCCGCCCGGCGGCAGGGCGGGTACGCCAACCTCGCTGGTGCGGTTCCTGCTGGCATCGGCGCCGTAGCCGATCTGCGGATAGAACTGCGAGCGCGTGGCCCGGAGCTGCCCGATGAACTGGTCGATGCGGGCTGCTGCTATGCGCAGGTCGGGATTGTCGCGCAGTGCCTGCTCGATCAGTTCATCCAGAACCGGGTCGTCGAACTGGCGCCACCAGAGCGTGTTGGCCACGTCCGCCGACTGCAGGTACTCGATGCGCCAGCCTGTCGGCGAGTCGACCGTCGGCCGTTCGTAGTCCGGGCCGACCGTGCACCCGGCAAGCGCCGCGGCGAGTAACAGTGCCTTCGCATACCTGCGCACCTCAGGCGTCCTCCGCCGTCTGAACCTGCTTGCCGGAAATCTTCGCGCTCGCGGTCTCCAGCAGCCAGAAGAAGAGTGGTGCGAAGAAGATGGCGATGAAGGTCGAGGCCAGGATACCGCCGATGACGCCCGTGCCGATCGAACGCAGGCTGTTGGCGCCGGGGCCACTGGCCAGCGCCAGCGGCACGCAGCCGAGGCCAAAGGCCAGCGAGGTCATCACGATGGCACGCAGCCGCGCGCGCGACGCTTCCAGCGCCGCCTGCAGCACCGGCATGCCGGCACGGACGTGTTCTATGGCCACCTCGCAGATCAGGATGGCATTCTTTGCCGACAGGCCGACCAGCGTGATCAGCCCGACCTGGAAGTAGACGTCGTTCTCCAGACCAGTCGCCCAGGTCATCGCCAGAGCGCCGAGGATTGCCAGCGGCACCGTCAACAGCACGGCCAGCGGCAGCGTCCACTTCTCGAACTGTGCCGCCAGGAGCAGGAAAACCACGATCAGGCCGGCGATGAAGGCGATGGCCGAGGTGCCGCCCGCACTCTTTTCCTGCAGCGCCTGGCCGGCCCAGGCATACGAGAAGTCGCCCGGCAGCGTCGCGCTCGCGACTTCTTCCATCGTGGCGAGCGCCTGCCCCGAGCTGTAGCCGGCCGCAGGATTGCCGGTGACCTTCACCGCCGGGAAGCCGTTGAAACGTTCGAGCAGCTTCGGCGCCGCCACGTAGCGCACCGTGATCAGCGCCGACAGTGGAACCATCTTGCCGAAGCTCGAGCGCACGAAGACCTTGTCGAAGTCGCTTGGATCCGCGCGATATTCCGCGTCCGCCTGCAGCGTCACCCACCACACGCGGCTGGACTGGCTGAACTGGCCGGCAAGCGTCGAGCCGAAGTACGCCTGCATGGTCTGGAAAGCCTCCTGCACCGG
>JAOUIM010000402.1 GCA_029884035.1 Aquincola sp.
GAGGGACGCGCGCAGGTGCTCGGCCTCGTGCAGCGCGCGGCCATACTGGTGCACGAGCCACAGACCCATGCATAGAAATGCCAGTGGCATGGCGATGTTCGGCAGCGCGCGCCAAACTGGATCGAGCACCCGTTGCTGCGCCGCCAGCTCGATGGCCACCATCGATGCGCCCACCGACAGCAGCGCGAGCATGGCCCAAAACTCCCGCCGCCGCTCGTGCCATGTGATCCAGAGGTGAAAGGCCATCGCGCCCAGCACCTGCAGCACCAGCAGCATGTACCAGGACGTCGCAATCATGTTCACCCGCGACGGCCCGGCCAGCAGCAGGCTCGCGGGCACCATGGCGCACTGCGAGAGCAGCGCCACTTCGATCGGCCGCGAGCGTCTTCGTGCGTAGTGCAACAGGAACTGCACCGCAGTGAAGGCGACGATCGGCACGCAGCTTACGAGCAGGAGCTCGGCGTGGTAATTCGACAGCTCGCTACCGTGCCACCACAGGCGCGCGGTCACCAGGGCCCAGCCGATCGACAGCGCGCCGAAATAGATCAGCTGGCTCTCGCGTCGGACCCACCAGCCGAGCAGGAGCACCACCAGGCCCATCAACAGCAACGTGGCCGACGCCACCTGCGGCAACGTCACCTTGAGCCACCACGCGCCCTCGTGAATCGCATGAAGGTCCGCGTAGGGCCCGATCAGCGGCGCCGCGAGGCCGCCTGCGCGCTGGCGCGACGCGACCTGCTCGAGCGCGTAGCCCGCCAGCCGCAGATCCAGCGTGTTGGCACGCTCCTCGAGCAGTGCGGTGGGCAGCAGCACCAACAGGGGGCGTTCGCACCCCATGCTGATCGGGTCGCTCATCCGGCCGGCGGCGTGCAGGCGCTGTCCGTTGAGCTGAACCTCGACATTGGCGCAGGCGCGCTCGATGTACACACCCAGCGGTCCGCCGCGCTCGCGCGCGCCGATCGCGTCGAAACGCAGGCGATACCATGCTGGATCGCGCAGCTGGGGGCGCGAGCGCATCCAGTCATCGGGCAGACTCACGGGGCGCGTCGCCGCCTCGATCGGGAAATGGCCGGCGCCGGTGTCGTCGGCGATCAACGCATCGGAAAGGACACGCACCGCCTGCTCGGTCGAGGCCGACGCGACGAGCGTGGCCAGGAGCGCGAGCACAGCGACCGACAGAGCCAGCGCGAGTCGAACCGCGGCCGGGTGTCGCTGCAGCGGCAGCCCGAGACGGGCGGGACGAGTAGCAGGATGGGCAGCAACGATCGCCATGGCGCACGGATTCTGCAGGATGGTGCCCGAGCCCCTGCCCCGCCACAATCTCGCATTCGTTGCATCCTGCGCGGGCCCCTTGATTCTTCGCCACAGCTTCTCTCCGGCCGATAACCAACGGCTGGCCAACCTGTCGGGTGCACTCGACGGTCACCTGCGCACGATCGAGTCGGCGCTGGGCGTGACGATCACGCGGCGCCACGAGCAGTTCCGCATCGAGGGCGCCCGGCCTGCCGCCGAGCGCACACTGGGCCTTTTGCAGACGCTGTATGCACGCGCCTCGCGTCCGGTGGGCGAGCAGACATTACAGCTCGCCCTGGCGCAGGCGCAGGGCGCCATGCCTGCCGCATCAGACGACGACACCATCGTGCTGCACACGCGTCGTGCCGACCTCGAAGGCCGCACGCCCAACCAGCGCCAGTACCTGCGCCACATCCTGGGCCACGACATCAGCTTCGGCATCGGACCCGCGGGCACCGGCAAGACCTTCCTCGCGGTGGCCTGCGCGGTCGATGCCCTCGAGCGCAGCCAGGTGCAGCGCATCGTACTGACGCGGCCCGCGGTGGAGGCCGGCGAGCGCCTGGGCTTCCTGCCGGGCGACCTGGCGCAGAAGGTCGACCCCTACCTGCGTCCGCTGTACGACGCTCTTTATGACCTGATGGGCTTCGATCGCGTCACCAAGGCCTTCGAGAAGGGCACGCTCGAGATTGCCCCGCTGGCCTTCATGCGCGGGCGCACGCTGAACCATGCCTTCGTGATCCTCGACGAGGCGCAGAACACGACGCCCGAGCAGATGAAGATGTTCCTCACCCGAATCGGCTTCGGCAGCAAGGCGGTGGTCACTGGTGACACGAGTCAGATCGACCTGCCCAAGGGCCAGATCAGCGGCCTGATCGAGGCCGAGCAGGTGCTCAAGCGCGTCAAAGGGATTGCGATGACGCGATTCACCTCGGCTGACGTGGTGCGCCATGCGCTGGTTGCGCGCATCGTCGAGGCCTACGAACGGGCCCAGCGCCGCGCCGATGACGCCTGAATTGCGCCTGTCGCTGCAGCAGCCCGACGGCAGGCACCGCGCGCTGCTTGCGCGCCACCGCGTAGCGCGCTGGATCCGCGCGGCGTTGCTCGCCCCGGCCGACATCACCGTGCGCATCGTCGACGAGGCCGAAGGCCGGGCACTGAATCGCGACTACCGTGCGAGGGATTACGCCACCAACGTGCTCACCTTCGACTACGTGAAGGCGCCGCGCGTGCAGGCCGACCTCGTGCTGTGCGCACCGGTGGTGGCGCGGGAGGCGCGGGAGCAGCGCCTGCCCATCGAGGCGCACTACGCGCACCTCGTCGTGCACGGCACGCTGCATGCGCAGGGCTGGGATCACGAGCGTGCTGCCGATGCCAGGCGCATGCAGGCGCGCGAGACTGCGCTGCTCGCCGCGCTGGGTTACGGGGACCCGTACCGCGCCTGAGCGCAGCTCAGGACTTTGTGCCGAGATAGCGCTTGCGCCAGAAGAACACGCCGAGTCCGACGCCGACCAGGCTCATCAGGCCGATCGTGAGCCAGACGCCAGTGGACTTGTGGATCAGCGGCAGCGCATCGAAGTTCATGCCGAAGAAACCGGTGATCAGGTTCAGCGGCAGGAAGATCGCGGTCAGCACGGTCAGCGTGCGCATGATGTCGTTGGTTCGGTGCGACAGCGCCGAAAAGTGCATCTGCACCGCGTTCTCCACCGACTGCTCGAGACGGCGTACATGCGTGAGCACGCGCTCGATGTGTTCGAGGACGTCCCTCGAGCGCACGCGCAGCACATCGTGTTCCCTCTGGGCGGGCGCGCCTTCGGGCACGGGCCACTCGTCCAGCGCATCGATCCACTCCTGGACGGCCGAACGCTGGTCTTCACAGGTGTCCTCGAGCATGTGCAGAGCGTTGCGTGCGTCCAGCAGGAGCGACCAGTCGTGGAACCGGCTCTTCGGGTCGAGGAGCTCGCGCTGCAGGAAAGCGAGTTGCCGCGTCAGCAGGCGGCGCAGGTCGAGGTAGCTGTCGACCATGTGGTTGACCATGCGCAGCATCAGGTCGGCCGGCGTGGAGGGCAGCCGCGCCGCTGCGCGGGTCTCCGTACCGGCAGCCTGCCCCGCCAGACGGTGCGCGAAGTACTCACGCACGGCGCAGTCGGCCGGGTGCACCGTCAGCAGCACATGGTCGAACACGGCGAAGCCGACCGGGCTGGTGTCGATCGCATCGAGTGCCTGGCGTGTGCTGCGCAGCGTACCGTGCTCGTCGTCGACGACCAGC
>JAOUIM010000403.1 GCA_029884035.1 Aquincola sp.
GTAGGGCAACCACGCCTGGCAATCGGCGAAGGTGCCGTGGCGCGCGGTGTCGTCGGACGCCGACCGGGGGAAGAATTCGTACCAGGCCGAGCAGCGCGCCTTCACGCGCTCGACCTGCACATTCAGGATGCGCGAATGGACATGGGCATGGCGCAGGTCGGGATGGCGCCGCGCGATCGCCGCACGCGCCTCGTCCATACCGATGCGCTGAAGCTCGGAGATGTCGACCGCGTCGCTTGCCGCGTTGGCAAGTTCCTCGGCCCAGGATGCAAGCAGGTCGCCATCGGCGCGGTAGTCGGCCCGCCGCGCGGACTCGCGAAGCAACGCTGCCCCGGTGCGCGCGGCGATCCGCACGTCGTCAGGGTCCACACGGCGTGCGAAGTCGTGCCTCCAGGACAGGAAGGGGTCGACCCAGGCCCGCACGGTGTATTCCCAGGTGCCGAGGGCATCGACCTCGAACGACGCGTGCCAACGGTCGTTGCCGCGCGGCAGCATTGGCGTGTGGTGCCATTCCGGCGCCTGGGCGCGACGCCAGAGCAGCGCACAGGCCACCACGTCGTGGCCGTCCGCGAAGCAGTCGGCCTCGACCTCGACCCGCTCGCCGAGCACGCGCTTGATCGGGAAGCGCCCGTCGTCGACGGCCGGCGTCACGCGTTCGATGACGACGCGCACCCGTCCGTCATCCACGCCGACAGGCGAGGCCTCGCCCGCTCGGCTCGCGGGCGTGCGCGCGGCGGCATGGGCGCCGCCCCTCGACCGACCGGTTGTGCTCATGCCTGAGTGTCCTCGACCTGAAGCATCAGTACCCCCAGGGGTGGCAGGCGAAGATTGAGCGCATTGAAGCGCCCATGGGCGGCTACAGGCACGCTGTTGACGCCACCATCGTTGCCGACGCCGCTGCCGCCGTACACCGCGGCGTCGCTGTTCAGGCGCTCGCGCCAGAATCCGGCCTGCGGCACGCCCACCAGCACGTTCTCCCGCACGACCGGCGTGAAGTTCGCGACCACCAGCATGCAGGTGCCGTCGCGTGCCTTGCGCAGGAAGCTCACGATGCTGCGCTCGGCATCGTCGCCGTCGATCCAATCGAAGCCGGCGCCATCGAAATCGAGATCGTGCAGCGCGGGCTCATCGCGATAGAGGTGGTTGAGGTCGCGCACCCAGCGCTGGATGCCTTCGTGCGCCGCATGGTCGAGCAGATCCCAGTCGAGCGCGGCGTCATGGTTCCATTCGCGCCGTTGCGCGAACTCACCACCCATGAACAACAGCTTCTTGCCCGGATGGCCCCACATATGGCCGAGCAGCAGCCTCAGGTTCGCAAATTGCTGCCAAGCGTCGCCCGGCATCTTGCCCAGCAATGAACCCTTGCCGTAGACGACCTCGTCGTGCGACAGCGGGAGCACGAAGTTCTCGTTGAACGCATAGACCAGGGAGAACGTCAGTTCGCGATGGTGCCAGCGGCGGTGGATGGGGTCGCGCTGCATGTACGCCAGCGTGTCGTGCATCCAGCCCATGTTCCATTTCATGCCAAACCCCAGGCCTCCGACATCGACCGGGCGCGAGACCATCGGCCAGGCGGTCGACTCCTCGGCAATGACCTGGACACCAGGGTGGTCGCGGTAGGCGCTCGTGTTGAGCGCGCGCAGCAATCCGATGGCCTCCAGGTTCTCGCGCCCACCTGCCGCGTTGGGCACCCACTCGCCGTCGCGCCGTGCGTAGTCGAGATAGAGCATCGATGCCACCCCGTCGACGCGCAGGCCGTCGGCATGGAATTCGTCGAGCCAGAGCATGGCGCTGGACAGCAGGAACGATCGCACCTCGTTGCGCCCGTAGTTGAAGATGGCGCTGTTCCATTCCGGGTGAAAACCCTGTCGCGGGTCCGCGTGCTCGTAGAGGCTGGTCCCGTCGAAGCGCGCAAGGCTGTGCGAATCGGTGGGAAAGTGCGAGGGGACCCAGTCCACGATCACACCCACACCGGCCTGGTGCAAGGTGTCGATCAGATATTTCAGGTCCTCGGGCGTGCCGTAGCGCGAGGTGACCGCGAAGTACCCGGTCGTCAGGTATCCCCAGGAGCCGTAGAAGGGATGCTCGTTCAGCGGCATCAGTTCCACATGGGTGAAGCCCATCTGCGCGACGTAGTCCGCGAGCTGGCGGGCGACGCTGCGGCAATCGAGCATGTCGCCACCATCGCCGCGGCGCCAGGAACCGAGGTGCAGCTCGTAAATGCTCTGCGGTGCATGCATCGCGTCGGTCTTCGCGCGCGCCCGCATCCAGTCCGCATCGCCCCATGCGTAGCCGTGCATGCCCCAGACGACCGATGCCGTGCCGGGCGCAGGTTCGCAGCGGCGGGCAAAGGGATCGGCCTTCTCCAAGACCTCGCCGCTGTTCGTGTGCAGGACGAACTTGTAGCGCTGACCCTCCATCACGTCGGGCACCTCGACCTCCCACAGTCCGCTGCCGTCGGTGCGAGGCTGCGCCGCGTGGACGCCGTGCTTCCAATCGTTGAAGTCACCGATCACGGCCACCGTGCGCGCATTGGGCGCCCAGACGGCGAAATGCGCCGAGCGCGCGCGCAAGCGACAGCCCAGCTTTCGATACAAGGCCGTGTGCGTGCCTTCACGAAAGTGATAGATGTCGAGTTCGGTCAGGTCCTCGCGAGCGGGTGGCAGAGGGGTTCGCATCCCTCAAATATACATTGAAACAAATGTACCAGGCCAGTGCTGTGGTTTTGTGCGCGGCCGTCGCGCTATGGCTGGCGCTGCGCAGGGGGCGTCGCGTCAGGGCGCCACGGGTGGGCCGAGTCGAATGCGGGCCACGTCGTGCCCGCGCGGTGCCGGGCTTCGAGCGACCGACGTCGTGGTGCTGAAGCGGCTCGACGGTCGACCGCCGGATCAGCGGCTTGCACGAGTCGGGGAACCGGCGGCTGGGCCCGCGCGTGATGTCGAGCATGTGCGCCGGGTCATGTGAACCCGCAGGAACGTGGTCGCGTGATGGCGACTCCTGTCCGGGCGCGTCGACGCCGCAGCTCGTGGCGAAGCCAGGCGCGAGACCCCGCAGGCGCGCAACGCGCCGCTTCATGGTCAGCGCCTCATCCACGCCCGGCGGACGTGGAGGGGACGTGACGCGCAATGTCGCTTGCCTGTTGCGTTTGCAAACACCTGATGGACTTGCCGTCACCCGGTGGCGTCGCATGAACAACCCGAATCGAGACAGGGTGTAAGGCCATGGGCGTTTGCAAACAAATTCACCCGGTTTGGGCGGCCGGCGCCCTCAAGATGCGGCGCCGTGTGTTCCTGGTGGCACGCGACCTGCTCGATGAACTGCGTCACAACCCATCGATAACGGGACAAGCGAGTGAGAAACCTGTGGGACTGGTCCAAGGCGAAGGTCGCCGCGCACGCCGCGGCCGGACCGGCTTTGGCCCGCGAGGTTGCCGGGCAATGGCTCGATCGCGAAGAGGCGGTGATGGGGACCGCGATCACGGTCGAGCTGTGGTGCGAGGAGCACGACCAGGGCGAGGCTGCGATCGACGCCGTGATGGCCGAGATGCACCGCATCGA
>JAOUIM010000404.1 GCA_029884035.1 Aquincola sp.
CGGGCCGGGATGCCTACACTGCCGTGCAATTCAACCCGCAGAGGTGACAAGAATGCGCGCAACCGCCTGGTGGATCGGAGGAGCTGTCGTGCTGCTGGCTGCCGGGGTGGCAGCCGCGGTGGCCGTGCAGTCGGGCAAGCTGGGCGGCAGGTCCAAGGACGGTGACGACGGCAAGCCGAAGGTCACGCTCGAATTCACCCCGCGCGAGGTGGTCGCGCCGATCCTGGCGTCGATGCCGACGGTGATCGAGTTCTCAGGCCCGTTGGTTGCCCCGCAGACCGCTGTGGTGCGCGCCAGGACCGGTGGCACGCTGCTGACGCTGACCGTGGTCGAGGGCAGCCGCGTCAAGGCCGGGCAGCTGCTGGCGACGATCGATGCGACGGAACTGGCCAGCCGCCTGGCCGAACGTCAGGCGCTCGTGGAGTCGGCACGCGCGGCCACGGCACAAGCCGAGCGCACCCACGTCAACAACCAGCGGCTGGCGGATCAGCGCTTCATTTCGCCCACGGCGCTCGATCAGTCGCGCGCGGCGCTCGACGCCGCCCGGGCGCAGGAGCGTGCGGCGCTGGCGCAACTGGAGACGATGCGCGCGGTCTCAAGGGACACGCGCATCGTCGCGCCGATCTCAGGCATCGTCGCCAAGCGCCATGCGGTGGCCGGCGAGAAGGTCTCGGCCGAGCAGAACATCGTGACCATCGTCGACCTCGCGGTGCTCGAACTGGCCGGCAGCGTGGGCACGCATGAGGTCTCGCAGCTCTCCGCAGGAGCCCCGGTTCGGGTGAAGGTCGAAGGCATGGAGGCCGAGGTCACCGGCAAGATCGCGCGCATCGCGCCCACGGCAGAGTCGGGCACGCGTTCGATCGGGGTCACCATCGAACTGCCGAACCCGGGCGAGCGGCTGCGTGGTGGTCAGTATGCGTTGGCCCGCGTCGAGCTGGCCGACCCGCAACAACGTCTGACCGTGCCCGTGTCCGCCGTCGGCAATACCGCCGGGCAGGACCATGTGTGGCTGATCGAGAACGGCGTGCTGGCGCGCCGCGCGGTGACGGTGGGACGCCGCGACGGACGCGAAGGGCGTGTCGAACTGCTGGCGGGCGTGACGCCGGCCAGCCAGGTGCTCGCCGCGCGCTTCGAGAACCTGCGCGAGGGTGCCAAGGCGACCGTCGTGGCGTCCAAGACGTCGGCCGTCGCCTCGGCCGCCGCGTCGACACCGCAGGTGAAATGAGCGGCTTCGCGGATTGGCCGCTCCCGGTCCGCGACACGGCATCAACGGATACCGGTCAGGGCCAACCAAGGTAGTGAGCTGGGGAAAGCAAACCATGTGGATCACCCGCGTCTCGATCAACAACCCGGTATTCGCCGTCATGATGATGCTGGCGTTGTGCGTGCTTGGCATCTTTTCGTACTCGAGGTTGGGCGTCGAGCAGATGCCCGACATCCAGTTCCCCGGCGCCTGGATGGAGGTCAACTATCCCGGCGCATCGCCCGAGGCGGTGGAGCGCGAGGTGATCAAGCCGGTGGAAGAGGCGGTCAACAGCATCGCCGGCGTCAAGCGCATCACGTCGCGCGCCCAGGAGGGGCAGGGCGTGATGTCGATCGAGTTCGGACTCGACACCAACATGGACCGCGCCATGCAGGAGGTGCGTGACCGCGTGGCGGCGGTGCAAGCGGGCTTCCCGCGCGACGTCAAAGCGCCGACCCTGGTGCGATGGAACAACGACAACAGCGAGCCGGTCGTCAATGTGGTGTTGCTGTCCAAGACGCGCAGCCCGCGGGAGCTGTCCATCATCGGCGAGAACAGTGTCGGCAAACGCCTGCAGCGCGTGGGCGGTGTCGCGCGGGTGGAGATCAGCGGCCTGGTCACCCGTGAGGTGCGCATCGACCTCGACCCCACGCGCCTTCGTGCGTACGGCATCACCCCCGCGGAGATTGCCAATGCACTGCGCGAGGCCAACACTGACCAGCCCGTGGGTGTCCTCAAGGACAGCGTGCAGGACACGCTGCTGCGCGTGGAAGGCAAGGTGCGCGACCCGAAGCAGTTCGAGAACCTGGTCGTGGCACGGCGCAACGGCTTGGCACTGACGCTGGGCGACCTGGGCACGCTGGTCGAGCGCGAGCGCGAGGCCGACTCCACCGCCCGCATCAACGGCCAGCCGGCAATCAACTTCAACGTGTTCAAGCAGCAGGACGCCAACATCGTCGCCACCGGCGACGCGGTGAAGGCCGCGCTCGACGAGATCCGCAAGACGCTGCCGCCGGACGTGGAGCTGACACTGATCCGCGCCTCGTCGGACTGGGTCAAGGGCTCGCTCCTGGGGCTGCAGCACACGCTGATCGAGGGCGCGGCGCTGACCGTATTGATCGTGTTCCTGTTCCTTCACTCGTGGCGCAGCACGATCATCACGGGCCTGACGCTGCCCATCGCGGTGATCTCGAGCTTCATTGCCGTCTACCTGTTCGGCTTCACGCTGAACTTCATGACGATGATGGCGCTGTCGCTGTGCATCGGCCTGCTGATCGACGACGCGATCGTGGTGCGCGAGAACATCGTGCGCCACATCCACATGGGCAAGGACCACTACACCGCCGCGCGCGAGGGCACCGACGAGATCGGCCTGGCGGTGATGGCCACGACGTTCGCGCTGTGCGCGGTGTTCGTGCCCGTGGCCTTCATGGGCGGCATCGTCGGCAAGTTCTTCTATCCCTTCGGCGTCACCGTGGTCGTCGCCGTGCTGGTGAGCCTGTTCGTCAGTTTCACGCTCGACCCAATGCTCTCGTCGGTATGGAAGGATCCGCCTGCGGAACGTCTGAAGAAGTTGCCGGTAATCGGGAAGGCGATCCGGTTGACCGACACGGGCCTCGACGCGCTGCACGGCGTCTACGAGCGAACGATCCGCTGGGCCTTCTCCGCCCGCCGCTACCGCATGCTGTACCCGCCGCTGCCGGCTTTTGGCCACGGCTTCCGAACCGACGGCACGCGCGACAAGGCGAGCCCGAGACGCCTGCGCTGGGCAACGATCACCCCGCGTGGGGTGGTGATGGCGGTGGGCGGCGCCAGCTTCGTGGGCGCACTCGCGCTGGCGCCGCTGGTCGGCAGCGAGTTCGTGCCGCGCACGGACCAGGGCTTCACGCAGCTCGCCCTGACCATGCCCGTGGGTTCGAGCCTCGAGCGCACCGACGCCAAGGTGCGGCAGATCGAGGAAATCGTGCTGGGCTTCAAGGAGGTCCGCAACGTGGCCACCTGGATCGGCGGCCCGGGCCAGCGCAACAAGGCATGGCTCAATATCGCCCTGGTCGACAAGAAGGACCGCAAGCGCACGCAGAAGGAAGTCGAGGACGCCTTGCGCGAGGCGATCCAGCGGATTCCGGGCGCCGATGCCGCGCTCGGGTTCGACCGCCCCGTGTATGTCGCGATCCTGGGCGACGACCCCGAGGGGCTGGCCCGCGTGGCCTCCGCGTTCGCGGAGAAGGTCAAGAAGATTCCCGGCGTCGTCGATGTCGAGCTGTCGGTCAAGCCGGGCCTGCCGGCGTACGCCGTGCGGCTCAAACCCGAT
>JAOUIM010000405.1 GCA_029884035.1 Aquincola sp.
ACGTATCGCTGTTCGACGCGGCAACCAAGGCGGCGATCACCGATGCGACCGTGAAGGTCCAGGTCAGCGATCCGACGAGCATGGAGTCCAAGACGCTGGCACCCATTGCGGCGGGCGGCGCAGTGAGCTATGGCGCCTACTTCCGCATGCGCGGCCCCGAGCCTTACACGATCAGTGCCCAGATCGAACGACCGGCCACGGGGCGGGTCAGCGAGGTGAAGTTCAGCTACCGGGTCTGGTAGGCCGCAGTCACCCGGGCGGCGGGCGCATGCCGCACTGCGCGATCGCGGCACGCGGTCGCGCGGCACAAACGCCCCATAGACTGTGCCAATGCCCTGGCTCGAACGTCCGCTGCTCGCCATCGTCCGGCACGAATACGCCGCGGCGATGCGCTTTGCCGAGGACGACGCGGCCGAAGTGATGCCGGCCGCGCCGAGCAGGCCCTGCCAGCTCTATGTGCACGTGCCCTTCTGCGAGGTGCTGTGCCCGTTCTGCTCGTTCCACCGCGTGCGCTTCAACGCATCGAGGACGTTGCGCTACTTCGACGCGTTGCGCCGCGAGATCGGCCTGTACCACGCGGCGGGATTCCGGTTCTCGGACATCTATGTCGGCGGCGGAACGCCGACCGTCGACGCGGACGAACTCGTCGCTACGCTCGACGCGGTCCGTGCGACGTCGCCCGTGCGATCGATCTCGATCGAGACCAATCCGAACCACCTGCAGCCCGAGACGCTGCGCCGCTACCGCGCCGCCGGCGTGACGCGGCTGTCGGTCGGCGTGCAGAGCTTCGACGATGGCCTGCTCGAGCGCATGGAGCGGCGCGGCAAATACGGCAGCGGGGCGCAGATCAGGGAACGGCTGGCGCTCGCACACGGCATCTTCCCGACGCTCAACGTCGACATGATCTTCAACCTGCCGGGCCAGACGATGGCGATGCTCGAGCATGACCTCGCCGCGCTGCTGGCGCTCGGTGTGGATCAGGTGTCGTTCTATCCGCTGATGATCGCGCGCAGTGCACGCCACGCGATGCAGCGGGCGATGGGGCTCGCAGATCCGCGGCTGCGCCACCCGATGTACGAGCGCATCCTCGACACCTTGCTGCCCAGCTACCGCGCCGCCTCCGCATGGTGCTTCTCGCGGGTCGAGGGGATGTTCGACGAGTACATCGTCGACCAGGACGACTACGTGGGTGTCGGCAGCGGGGCGTTCAGCTACGTCGGCGGTGCGATGTATTCGACCACGTTCTCGCTGGCCCACTATCAGCGCCGTATCGAGAGCGGCCTGTCGGGCATCACCCAGCGCCGTTTCCTCGGCCTGAAGGAACGGATGCGCTACGACTTCTTGATGCGCCTGTTCGGCGGCGAGCTGCGCCACGACTACATCCGGGCCCGCTACGGGCGGGCCTTCCCGCTGCGCATGGCGCCCGAACTTGCCGTGATGCGCATGATCGGCGCGACGCGCCACGACGCCGATGCGATCCGCCTGACGCGCCTGGGCATGTACTGCTGGATGCTGATGATGGCGGAGTTCTTCAACGCCGTGAACGGCGTGCGCGAGCAGATGCGCGAGCATGTGCGCGCCGAACTCGACGCCTGGAACCAGGAAGCCACGGTGTCCGTGGCTTCGATCGGCAGATCATCGGCCTGAGTCGGTTCAGGCGCGCGGCTCGCCCTTCCACATGCGGATGCCGTTGAACATCGAGCTGATGATCGTGCCGCGGCTCATGATGTCCTGGCGCGAGGCCATGTACATGTGCACCAGCACGAACAGCAGCATGTACCACATCGCCAGGTGGTGGGCAGTGCGCACCGCCTGCGGCGTGCCGAACAGCACCGTGACCCAGCCGAAGGCGTTCATCCATCCGCTGCCCCAGCCGTAGCCTTGTGCGTACAGGCCCAGCCCGGTCACGATGATGAACACCAGACCGAGCACGAACATGCCGAACATCGCCAGCAGCGCCAGCGGGTTGTGACCGACCCACCGCGTCTGGCCGTCGCCGATGAACGCGTAGTCCTTCAGGTCGCCGCCGATGCCGCGCCAGAACGCGGCGCTCCACAGCGGCGGCATGAAGATCTGCCGCGAGTGGCTCGGGCCGACGAACGCCCAGTAGATGCGCACCAGGAAGAACACGATGAGGATCATCGCCGCCGAGAAATGGATCGTGCGGATCCAGCCGAAGTAGAAGCTGTGCACCGCCTCGCCGCCGATCGCCGGCGGCGGCGCGCCGATCAGGTAGCCGGTGGCGGCGAGCGTGAAGATGCACAGCATCGTGACCCAGTGCCACAGCCGCACCGGCGCGGGATAGACGTAGACGTCCTCGAGCGGCCCCTCGAGCACGCGACCAGTCCAGCGTTCGACCTTCATGGGGGTCTCCTATCGCACGGTGACTGCGGCCAGTTCCTTGCCGTCAGGCGACATCACGTGGGTGGCACAGGCCAGGCAGGGATCGAAGCTGTGGATCGTGCGCAGGATCTCCAGCGGCTGCTCGGGGTTGACCATCGGCGTGTTCATCAGCGCCGCCTCGTAGGCGCCGATCTGTCCCTTGGCGTCGCGCGGGCCGGCGTTCCAGGTCGTCGGCACCACGCACTGGTAGTTGTCGATGCGCTGGTTCTTGATCTTGACCCAGTGCGCCAGCGCGCCGCGCGGCGCCTCGCAGGGGGCCACGCCCTGCGCTTCCGCGGGCCAGGTGGCGGGTTCCCACTTGTCGAAGTTCGCCGTGGTCATGTCGCCGGCCTTCATGTTGGCCAGCAGCTGGGTGTGGAAGGTCTTCATCTTGTGCGCCGCCCACGAGCACTCGAGCCCGCGCGCCGCGGTGCGACCCAGCGTCGAGAACAGCGCCGTGATCGGCACGTCCAGCGTCTTGAGCACCGAGTCGACCTGCGCCTTGATCTCTTCGTTGCCGCGTGCGTAGGCGACGATGTAGCGCGCCAGCGGGCCGACCTCGACCGCGTTGCCCTTCCAGCGCGGTGACTTGACCCACGAGTACTTCGCGGACTCGTCGACGTTCTCGATCGCGGTGCGCGTGCCTTTGGCCTTGCCGATGTCGAAGTTCGGTTCGGTGACGCCGTCGAACGGGTGCAGCCCGTTCTGCTCCTGCGAGTACTTGTACCAGCTGTGCGTCACCCATTCCTGCACCTGGTCGGGCGCCTTCAGGTCGACGTCCATCACTTCCTTGAGGTTGCCGCCCAGGATCACCCCCGAGGGCAGCAGCATGCTCTTGTTGCTGTAGTCGTTGGCGATGTCGGGGAACTCGCCGTAGGACATCACGTTCATGCCCGACAGGCCGCCGCCCCACTTGGCCCAGTCCTTGTAGAACGAGGCGATCGCGAGCAGGTCGGGGATGTAGACCTGGTCGATGAACTCGATCGTGCGATTGACGATGTCGCCCACCATGTTCAGGTAGAACATGTTGACTGCGCCGACCGCGCCCGTGCCGTCGACGTTGAGCGCGCAGGGCACGCCGCCGACCAGCCAGTTCGGGTGCGGGTTCTTGCCGCCGAAGATGGTCTGGATCTTGACGATCTCCTTCTGGAAGTCGAGCG
>JAOUIM010000041.1 GCA_029884035.1 Aquincola sp.
GCCAGAAGGCCCTGCAGCAGGCGGCACCCCGCGCGGTCGACGCGGCGCGCCTCGCACCGATGGCTCAACGTTGGGCGCGTCACGTGCGGGAAGCGTTCCTGCAGACCTACCGTGAAGTCGCCCTCGCGGGCGGGCTCCTGCGTGCCGAGGACGAGCAGACCACATCGAAACTGCTCGAACTGTTCGAGATCGAGAAGGCGTTCTACGAGCTGCGCTATGAGATCGACAATCGCCCCGATTGGGTCGGGGTGCCGCTGACAGGCATCGCCGCGCTGGTCGCGCCGGCGCCCTGAACCGTCGCTTCACCGATCGCGAGGATCACCATGCAAAACTTCGACGTCCTGCTCGAACCGCTGCGCGCACTGCTGCAGCAGATCGGCGCCTTCATGCCGCGCCTGGCCGTGGCGCTGGCGATCCTGCTGGGCGGCTGGCTGGTGGCCAAGGCGTTTCGCCTTGGCGTCGTCAAGGCGTTGCGGGCGCTGAATTTCCACGTCCTGACGCAACGCGCCGGGATCGACGGATTCCTGCAGCAAGGCGGTTCGGCCCGCGACACGACCGACCTGTTCGGGACCATCGCCTACACCCTCGTCCTGCTGGGCGCGCTGATCATCGCGTCCAACGGATTGGGTCTGACCCAGGTGACCGACCTGCTGGGCAAGGTGCTGCTGTTCGTGCCCAAGCTGCTGGTGGCATTGCTGGTGCTGGTCTTCGGCAGCTACTTCGCCCGTTTCGCGGGCGACGCCGTCAACCATTACTGTCGCAGCGCCGGTGTCGGCGATGCCGAGCTGCTGGGCCGGCTGATGCAGTACGGCATCATGGCCTTCGTGGTGCTGCTCGCGGTCGACCATCTCGACGTCGGCGGCGGACTGATTCAGAACACGTTCCTCATCCTGCTGACCGGCGTGGTCGTGGCGCTGGCCCTCGCATTTGGTCTCGGTGGGCGCGACCGCGCCGCCGCGCTCATCGAGCGCTGGTTCCCGCGTCGCGACGACAAGCCGCGCTGACCGTGGCGTCCCACAGCCGCGTCGACGCCGTCTGGTCCGGCCAGCCCTATCCGCGTGGCGCCACCTGGGACGGCCAGGGCGTCAACTTCGCACTGTTCTCGGAGTCCGCAGAGCGGGTCGAGTTGTGCCTGTTCGACCCCAGCGGGCGCAACGAGGTGCAGCGGATCGCGCTGCGCGAGCAGACCGACCAGATCTGGCACGCCTATCTTCCCCAGGCACGGCCGGGATTGCTCTACGGCTACCGCGTGCACGGCCCCTACCGCCCCCGCGACGGCCATCGGTTCAACTCGCACAAGCTGCTGCTCGACCCCTACGCCCGCAACATCATCGGCGGCTACCGCTGGCACGATGCCCTGTTCGGCTACCGCGTCGGCCACGACGAGCGCGACCTGTCGCTCGACCGGCGCGACAGCGCGCCCTACACGCCGCGCTGCAAGGTGGTCGAGAGCGCCTTCACCTGGGGCGACGACCGCGCACCTCGTATCCCCTGGCACGAGACCGTGATCTACGAGCTGCACGTGCGCGGCTTCACGAAGAACCACCCGCTGGTACCCCCCGCCCTGCGCGGCACCTATGCCGGCCTCGCGTGCGCGCCCGTCGTCGAGTACCTGCAGCGCCTGGGCGTCACGACGGTGGAGCTGATGCCGGTGCACACGTTCGTCGACGAGCGCCACCTGGTCGAGCGCGGGCTTCGCAACTACTGGGGCTACAACTCGGTCGGCTTCTTTGCGCCCGACCGCCGCTACAGCGCCTCGGGCAAGGTCGCGGAGTTCAAGACCATGGTGCGCACGCTGCATGCCGCGGGGATCGAGGTGCTGCTCGACGTCGTCTACAACCACACCGCCGAGGGCAATGAGTGCGGGCCGACACTGGCTTTCCGCGGCATCGACAACGCGTCGTACTACCGGCTCACGCCCGGCGACCCTCGCTACTACCAGGACTTCACCGGCTGCGGCAACACGCTCAACCTGCAGCATCCGCGCGTGCTGCAGCTGCTGATGGACTCGCTGCGCTACTGGGTCACCGAGATGCACGTCGACGGCTTCCGGTTCGACCTCGCCTCGGCGCTGGCGCGCGAGCTGCATGCGGTGAACCAATTGTCCGCATTCTTCGACATCCTGCGCCAGGACCCGATCCTGTCGCAGGTCAAGCTGATCGCCGAGCCCTGGGACCTGGGTTCCGGCGGCTACCAGGTCGGCAACTTCCCGGTCGGCTGGGCCGAGTGGAACGACAAGTACCGCGACACGATGCGCGCCTACTGGAAAGGCGAAGGCGGACTGATCGGCGAATTCGCGCAACGGCTCACCGGCTCGAGCGACCTGTACAACCGCAGCAGCCGCCGGCCCTACGCGAGCATCAACTTCGTCGCTGCGCACGACGGCTTCTCGCTCGCCGACCTGGTGTCGTACGACCGCAAGCACAACGAGGCCAACGGCGAAGGCAATCGCGATGGGCACGATCACAACCTGTCCTGGAACTGTGGCACCGAGGGGCCGACCGACGTTGCGGACATTCGCGCGTTGCGAGCGCGCCAGCAGCGCAACTTCATCGCGACCCTGCTGTTCTCGCAGGGTGTGCCGATGCTGCAGGCCGGTGACGAGTTCGGGCGCTCCCAGGCCGGCAACAACAACGCCTACTGCCAGGACAACGCGACCAGCTGGCTCGACTGGTCTCACGACGAGGCCCAGAGCGCCCTGCTCGCCTTCACCCGCCAGATGACTGCGCTGCGCGCGGCCCATCCCGTGTTCCGCCGGCGCGACTTCTTCCAGGGCCGCCCCCTGTTCGGCAGCGGCGTGCGCGACATCGTCTGGCTGCAACCCGACGGCAGCGAGATGAACGACGAGGCCTGGCGGCTCAGCCACGCGCGCGCGCTGGCCGTCTTCCTGTCGGGACAGGGCCTGAACGAGGTCGACGGCCGCGGCCACGCGATCCGTGACGACAGCTTCTTCCTGCTCTTCAATGCGGCCGCCGAGGCGCTGCCCTTCGCGCTGCCGCCGGGCTTGGCCAAGGGACAGGGTGAGGTGCTGGTCGACACCTCGGGCTCCGTCCCTCCGGCTGGCGCCGCGGTCGAGCCGGGTGTGCCGTACACGTTGGGCGCAAGAGCGCTGGCGCTGGTGCGCTTCGCGCAATCGGGCCACGACGTCGACTTTCCGTGACAGGCAAGCCATGACAGCGGTCAAGCGACAGCACGACATGCCGTTCGGCGCAACGCTTCGGCCCGGAGGCGGCGCGCGCTTTCGCCTGTGGGCGCCCAGCGCGCGTCGGGTCGAACTGCTGCTGACCGGCCGTGGCCGGATCGACGAGATGCACCCGGCTGGCGGCGGTTGGTTCGAACTCGAGGTGGCCGACGCCGCCGCCGGCCTGCGCTACGCCTACCGCATCGACGGTGAACTGGTCGTTCCCGACCCGGCCTCGCGCGCCAATCCCGACGGCGTGCATCAGCACAGCCAGCTCGTGGACCCGCGTGCCTTCGACTGGGGCGACGCCGGCTGGCGCGGACGGCCCTGGAGCGAGGCGGTGATCTACGAGTTGCATGTCGGCTGCTTCAGCGCCGAGGGCACGTTTCGCGCAGCGGTCGCCCAACTCGACGACCTGGTGGCCTTGGGCATCACCGCGATCGAGCTGATGCCGGTGGCCGACTTCCCGGGCCGCCGCGGATGGGGCTACGACGGCGTGCTGCCCTTTGCCCCGAAAGCGGCGTACGGCACGCCGGACGACCTCAAGGCGCTCGTGGCGGCGGCCCATGCGCGTGGCCTGATGGTGCTGCTCGACGTCGTCTACAACCACTTCGGCCCCGACGGCAACTATCTGCACGCCTATGCGGCGCCGATGTTCAATCCGCGTGTCCAGACGCCGTGGGGCGCCGCCATCAACTTCGACGGCGAACACAGTGCCACCGTGCGCGAGTTCTTCATCCACAACGCGCTGTATTGGATCGACGAGTACCACCTCGATGGCCTGCGCCTGGATGCCGTGCACGCCATGCACGACCGCAGCCCGCTGCACTTCGTCGACGAGCTCGCGCTGGCACTGCGCGGCGGGCCGCCGCGCGGGCGCGCCGTGCACCTGGTGCTCGAGAACCATGCCAACGACGCGGTGCGTTTGGTGCGCGACAGCGCGGGCCATGCCCGCCTGGCCGATGCGCAATGGAACGACGACGTTCACCACGCGCTCCACATCCTCGTCACCGGCGAGGCGGACGGCTATTACGCCGATTACGCCGACGACCCCCTGAGCCGCTTCGCGCGCGGGCTGGCCGAGGGCTTCATCTATCAGGGCGAGCCCTCCGCTTACGCAGACGGCCATCCGCGCGGCACCGCCTCGGCGCAACTGCCGCCACTGGCCTTCGTCAACTCCGCGCAAACCCACGACCAGGTCGGCAACCGCGCCTTCGGCGAGCGCATCGCGATGCTGGCCGAGGGGGCCGGCCGCCAGGATGCACTGCGGGCCTTGCTGGCTTGCCTGCTGCTGGCGCCGGCGCCACCGATGCTCTTCATGGGCGAGGAATTCGCCGCCAGCACACCGTTCCTGTACTTCTGCGACTTCGACGGCGAATTGGCACGTGCCGTAACGGCGGGTCGACGCGCTGAATTCGGCCGTTTCGCGCGTTTTGCGGATGCCGAAGTCCGCGACCGTATCCCTGACCCCAATGCCGAAGCGACCTACCTGGACAGCAAGCTCGACTGGGCCGAGCGCACGCGAGCGCCCCACTCGACATGGCTCGCGATGTACGGCGAACTCCTGCGGCAGCGCCGCGACATGCTCGTGCCGTGGCTCGGGCAGGCCCGCAGCGGGACATGGCAGGTGCCGGCACCGGGCACCTTGCACGTGCAATGGCCGCTGGGCGAAGGACGCCGCTGGCACCTGCTGGCCCAACTCGATGACCGGGCCGGCCCGCCCGAATTGCTGGCGACGCTGCCCGGACGCCGCGTCTGGCACAGCCCTCACGCGACCGATGCGCTTCCCGGCTGGTCGGTGCATGTGTCGCAGGAGCAGTCATGACGGCCGCCGTCCCGTCCGCTCGCCACCCCAAGCCGCCACTTCCCGCGTCGGCCCGCATCCCGCGCGCCACCTACCGGGTCCAGCTGCACGCGGGTTTTCGTTTCGACGACGCCACGGCGTTGGTGCCGTACCTGGCGGCACTGGGCATCAGCCACCTCTACATCTCACCACCGCTGCGCTCGCGGCCCGGCAGCCGCCATGGCTATGACGCGGTCGACCATGGCGAGCTCAATCCGGAACTCGGCACGCGCGAGGACTTCGATCGCATGGTCGAGTCCTTGCGCGCCCACGGCATGGGGCTGCTGGTGGACATGGTGCCCAATCACATGGGCGTGCACGGCAGCGACAACGCGTGGTGGGCCGACGTGCTCGAGAACGGCGCGGCGTCGGCTTATGCGGACTACTTCGACATCGACTGGACTTCGTCCGACCCCACCCTGGCCGGCAAGGTGCTGCTGCCGCTGTTGGGCGAACAGTACGGTACCGTCCTCGAGCGTGGCGACCTGAAGCTGTCGTTCGATGCCGAACACGGCACGTTCGCGCTGCACTACTTCGAGCACTGCATGCCGATCGATCCGGCGAGCTACGGCCATCTGTTGCGCCGCGCCATGCGCCGGATACCCGATCGCGGTGCCGATCGTTCGGCGATCCCGCCCCTGGCCGCCGGTTTCGATCGCCTGCCGCCTCACGACACACCGCACCCGGATTCCCGCCGGCAGCGGCGCGCCGAGCAAGCCGCACTGAAGTCACGGCTCTCATCGATGGCAAGCGCATCGCCGGGCCTGCGCGCCGCGATCGACGCCGAGGTCATCGAGATCAACGGTCGCGCGGGCCAGCGCGCCAGCTTCGACGCCCTGCATGCGCTGCTCGATGCTCAGCCCTATCGGCTGGCGCACTGGCGCGTGGCCGCCGACGAGATCAATTACCGTCGCTTCTTCGACATCAACGATCTCGCGGCGCTGCGCATGGAGCGCGCCGAGGTGTTCGAGGCCACTCACCGACTGGTACTGACGCTGGCCGCCGCCGGCGCGATCGATGGCCTGCGCATCGATCACCCCGACGGGCTGGCCGATCCGGCGGGCTACTTCCGCCGGTTGCAGGAGCGCTACGCCGAACTCGCAGGGCTGGCGCCACTTGCAGCGCCGCGCGCCGGCATGCCCTCCGAGATGGCCTTGTATGTGGTCGTCGAGAAGATCGTGGCACCGCACGAACAGGTGCCGCGTGAGTGGTCGGTGCACGGCACGACCGGCTATCGCTTCGCCAACGTGATCAATGGCCTGTTGATCGATGGCGCGGCCAGGGCGCGGCTGGACCGGACGTGGCGGGTCTTCGTGGGTGGCGAAGCGCAGGAGTTCCATGAGCTCGCGTGGTCCGGCCGCCACGCCGTGATGGACGGTCCGCTGGCCGGCGAGCTGACGGTGCTGGCCCAGGCGCTCCTGCGGCTGGCCCGCGAGGACCGCCGGACGCGCGACTTCACGCTGCTGTCACTGCGCCGCGCGCTGACCGAGTTGCTGGCTTCGTTCCCGGTCTACCGTACCTACGTGATCGACGAGCCGAGCGTGCAGGATCGTCGTTTCATCGAATGGGCAGTCGGCCGCGCGCGGCGCCGCAGCATGTTCGCGGACGCCAGCGTGTTCGATTTCCTGCGCCGCGTGCTGTTGGGTCGGCCGCTGCCGGGTGCGGCCGCCGACCGCCCCAAGCGCATGCGGGCATTCACGCGCCGCTTGCAGCAGTACATGGCCCCCGTGGCCGCCAAGGGCATCGAAGACACTGCGCTGTACCGCCACCATCGGCTGATCTCGGTCAACGACGTGGGCGGCGATCCCGACATGTTCGGCATGTCGGTCGCAGCCTTTCACGCGGCCACGCGCGACCGCGCGCAGCATTGGCCGCACACCATGCTCGCCACCTCGACCCACGATGCCAAGCGCTCCGAGGACGTGCGCTGTCGGCTCGACGTCATCAGCGAAATGCCCGCGGCATGGCGCCTCGCCGTGCGGCGCTGGAGCCGCCTGAACCGCCGCCACAAGCGCACCGTCGATGGCGCGAGCGCCCCCTCGCGCAACGATGAGTACTTCCTGTACCAGACGCTGGCCGGCAGCCTGCCGATCGACACACTCGACGATGATGCGCTGGCCGCCTATGCCCGGCGCATCGAGCAGACCCTGCTCAAGTCGTGCCGCGAGGCCAAGACCATCACGAGCTGGATGAACCCCCACGCGGCATACGAGGCATCCCTGTCCGCCTTCGTGCAGGGCGTGCTGCAACGCCGAGAGGCCAACCTGTTCCTCGACGATCTTCGTGCCAACGTGCGGATCCTCGATTGGTATGGAGCCCTGAACGGACTCACGCTGGCCTTGCTCAAGGCACTGTCGCCTGGTGTGCCCGACTACTACCAGGGGCACGAGGCGATCGAACTCACGCTCGTCGATCCCGACAACCGCCAAGCGGTGGACTTCGGGCGGCGCATCCAGCTGCTCGAGGAATCGAAGGCCCTGCTTTCATTGTCCGACCGCGAAGGCCGCCTGCGCGAGCTGCTTGATCACCTGCATGACGGTCGCGCCAAGTTCTGGGTCACCTGGCGCGCGCTGCAGTTGAGGCGCGACGCCGCAGAGCTCCTGAACGACGCCGCGTACGTGCCCCTCGAAGCGACGGGCCAGCACGCGGAGCATGTGGTTGCGTTCGCACGCGGGCGCGGCGCGCACTGGATCGTGGCCGTCGCTCCACGCCTGTACGCGGGGCTGGGCCGCCCGGTCGGCGATGCGCCCTTGGGCGACGCCTGGGGCGATACCGCCATCGTCTGGCCCGACAACCTGCCGGCACCGACGGTGTCAGGCTGGCTCGAGAACCGCATCGACGGCCGGCGCCACGCGCCGCGCGACGGGAAGCTGCGGCTGGCCGAGCTGCTGCGAGAATTCCCGGTCGCAGCGCTCTTCGGCGCTGCTGCGGGCCACGATGACGACCGGGAACGCGCCGACCGCGGCGCTGCTTGAAGACTGCGCGCGCGCGTCGCTGCAACTGCTTCGCGACAACCTGTGCGAGCACGGCGTGCTCGCGGCGCGACGAACCCCCACGGCCGAGGCGCGGCGCTACACGCGCATCTTCGGACGCGACGCCGCCATCTGCGTGCTGGCCATGTGCAGCAGCGGCGACGCCGCGCTCGAGCGCGGGGCGATCGATAGCCTGGACGCGCTGGCCGCGCAGCAGGCGGCCAACGGTCAGATCCCGAAATACGTCGACCCCACAGGGCGCGATGCCGACTTCTGGTATCTCGGCTGCATCGATGCCACGCTGTGGTGGTTGATCGCCGCCGATCACGTGCGGCGTCGCACCGCCGGCATGTCCGGACGCTGGTCACAGGAGATCGTGCGCGCGGTGGCGTGGCTGCAAGCGCAGGAGCACCCGACGTTCCAGCTGCTGCAGCAGAACGAAGCCAGCGACTGGGCCGACATCATGCCGCGCTCGGGCTACGTGCTCTACACCAACGCCCTGTGGTACGAGGTGAAGCGCCGCTTCGCGCTGCCCGGGCTCGAGGCCACGCACCACCACTTCAACCACCTGTTCCACCCCTACCAGCGCGACCTCCCCGAATACCACCGGGCGCGGCTGCTGCGCCACTACGCACGGCGGGGTCAGCGCGATCCGGGGCTGTACCTGAGCTTCGTGAACTTCGCCTTCGCCGGCAACGAAGGCGACGTGTTCGGCAACGTGCTGGCGGTGCTGTGCGGCCTGGCCGGCGAATCGATGGGGCAGCGCATCGCCACGACGATCGAGACGGCGCATGCCGCCGACCCGTATCCGGTGCGCGTCGTGCTTCGTCCGCTGTCGCGGCAGCACGAACTGTGGCGCCCCTACATGGCACGACACCAGCAGAACCAGATGCACCAGTACCACAACGGCGGCATCTGGCCCTTCGTCGGCGGTTTCTGGATCCTGGCGCTCGCGCACCTCGGCCTGCACGAACGGGCCCACGCCGCGCTGGCCGCGCTGGCGCGGGTGAATGCGCTGGACGACTGGCGCTTCACCGAGTGGTTCCATGGCCGCACGCTCAAGCCGATGGGCATGGCCGGCCAGAGTTGGAACGCGGCCACGTTCCTTCTTGCCCACCGCGCGCTCAAGGGCGAAGGCAGGTTCTGGTGAGACGGGCGCGGCCGCGCGCCGCCCACTGGATGTCCTGCCGCAGGACTACGGCGCTGCCGCCGGCACGATCGCCGCGGCCAGGACCTCGGCGCGCACGCATTCGGTCAATTCGGACTTCAGTGCGGTGAACGCCGGCGACGTCTTGATCGCGTAATGCCGCGGGTGCGGCAACTCGACCTTGCGATCGAGCTTGATGCGCCCGGGGCGCGCGCTCATCACGACCACGCGGCTGGCCATGAACACCGCCTCGTCGATGTCGTGCGTGACGAACAGCACCGTCTTGCGCTCGGCCTCCCAGATGCCCAGCAGCAACTCCTGCATCAGCTCGCGGGTCTGGTGGTCGAGCGCGCCGAAGGGCTCGTCCATCAGCAGCATGCGCGGGCCGTTGGCCAGCGCGCGCGCGATCGCAGTGCGCTGCTGCATGCCGCCCGACAGCTGCTTGGGGTAGTGGTGTTCGAAGCCGCGCAGACCGACCTTGGCGATGAAGGCCTCGGCGATCTCGAGTTGCTGTGCGCGCGGCAGTCCACGCTCGACCAGCCCGAAGCACACGTTCTCGCGCACCGTGAGCCAGGGGAACAGCGTGTAACTCTGGAACACCATGCCGCGGTCGGCGCCGGGCCCGTCGATGCGACGGCCGTCGAGCAGAACCTCGCCGGCCGTGGGATGGTCGAGTCCGGCAACGATGCGCAGCAGCGTGCTCTTTCCGCAGCCGCTGGGGCCGAGGATCGTGATGAAGTCGTTCTCGGCCACGTCGAGGTCGGTCGACTGCAGGGCGAGCGTCTGGTCGAAGCGGCGTTCGACGCCGCGGATGGTCAGGACCTGGCCCATGGCGCCTACCGGCCGATCTGCGCCCAGGGGAACAACTGGCGGTTGCCCCACTTGAACGCGAAGTCGCTGACCAGGCCGATGAGGCCGATCACGATGATGCCGAAGATGATCTGGTCGGTGGCCAGCAGAGCCTGGCTGTCGGTGATCATGTGGCCGATGCCCGACGAGGCACCGATCAGCTCGGCGACGATGACGTAGGTCCAGGCCCAGCCGAGCACGGTGCGCAGGATCTCGGCGATCTCGGGCGCTGCACCGGGCACCAGAACGCGGCGTACCAGGCTGGCGTCGCTGCTGCCCAGCGTGTACGCGGCTTCCACCAGGTCGCGCCGCGTATTGCCGACCGACACGCTGATCATCAGCACCAGCGAGAAGAAACTGCCGATGAAGATGACCGCGAGCTTCTGCGCCTCGCCGATGCCGGCCCACAGGATCAGCAGGGGGATGAAGGCCGACGCCGGCAGGTAGCGCGCGAAGCTGACGAAGGGCTCGAAGAACGCCTCGATCGGCTTGTAGGCGCCCATTGCGACACCAAGCGGCAGTGCGATCACCGCGGCGATGACGAAGCCGCCGACGACGCGGAACACCGTCATGCCCACATCCTTCGCGAACCCCATCTCGGCCAGCAGCACCCAGCCGCTCCTGAGCATCGCCAGCGGATCGGCCAGAAAGGTCTTCTGCACGAAGCCGCCGAAGGTGGCGATCGACCACACCGCGAAGAAGACGACGAAGAACGCCACGCCGAGCACGACCTTCGCGCCCGGGGTCACGGGCGTCAGCGGTTTCATGGGCCTGCGCCTACTTGAGGAAGCGCGTGTCCGCCAACTTGCTCATGTCCGGCAGCGTCTTGATGATGCCGATCTCGAGCAGCAGGTCGGCCGCCTCCTTGCTGAACGTCCCATGCTCGCCGGCGAAGAACTTGGCGTTGGCCTCCCGGTCCTGCCAGCGCAGGTATTTCTGGCTGGCCTCGAACTGCTCGGCACTCTGCTTCACGTCGGCACCCATGATCTCGAAGCTCTTCTTCGGCTCCTTCTTGATCAGCTCGACGGCCTCGAAGTAGGAGTCCGCGAGCGCCTTCGCGGCCTTGGGGTTTTCGGTCAGGAACTTGGGCGTGCAGCCGAAGGTGTCCATCACCATGGGATAGTCGAGCGTGGTGGCAATGATCTTGCCGGCTTCGGGCTTGGCGCGCACGGCGCCCAGGTACGGCTCGTAGGTCATCGCGGCGTCGATACCGTCGGTGCCGGCGATCATCGCGTTGGCGGCGGGCTGCGGGCCCATATTGACCACCTTCACGTCCTTCACCGACAGGCCGTTCTTCTTCAGCATCCACGCGAGGCCGAAATAGCCGGCGGTGCCGGGCGCGTCGGCCGCCACCGTCTTGCCCTTGAGGTCCTTGATGCTCGCAATCGACGGCTTGACCACCATGCCGTCAGCGCCGAAGCTCTTGTCCAGCTGGAAGATCTGCGTCGTCGGCACGCCGTTGGCGTTCCAGACGACCCAGGTCTCGACCGTGGTGGCCGCGCACTGGATGTCGCCGGAGGCGATCGCCAGATGACGGTCCTTCTGCGGGATCTTCTTGATCGAGACATCGAGGCCGTTCTTCTTGAAGATGCCGGCCTCCTTGGCCAGCGTGAGCGGCGCGAATCCGGTCCAGCCGGACATGCCGATGGCGACCTGGGTCTCCTGGGCATGGGCGGCGAACGCGAGGACGGCGGATACGGCGAGCAATGTCTTCTTCATGGACGGGCCTTTCGGTGGAGGTTTCAGACGGGAATCCAGAGCGCGGGCAGACCCGGCAGTGTATGGAAGATGCGCGACAGCGAGCCGTCGTGCACGAGTGCGGTGGCCGCTTCGATGTCGGGCGCGATCAGGCGATCCTCCGGCATCGCCGGGGAGCGCTGACGCAGCAAGGCATGCGCCGCCTCGAGCGGTGCAGAGCTTCGCAGCGGGCGCAGGAACTCGACGCCCTGCGCGGCGGCCAGCCACTCGATGCCCAGGATGTGCGCGACGTTTCGGATCATCGGCTGCAGGCGACGCGCCGCAAACGTGGCCATCGAGACATGGTCTTCCTGATTGGCGCTGGTGGGCAGCGAGTCGACGCTGGCCGGGTGGGCGTAGCTCTTGTTCTCGCTGGCCAGCGCCGCTGCCGTGACGTGGGCGATCATGAAGCCGCTGTTCAACCCCGCATTGGCCGTGAGGAACGGCGGCAGGCGCGAGACGTTGCTGTCGATCAGCATCGCGATGCGACGCTCGGCGATGGCACCGACCTCGGCGATCGCGTTGGCCATCGCATCCGCAGCCAGCGCCACCGGCTCGGCGTGGAAGTTGCCACCGGAGATCATGCTGCCGTCGTCGGGGAAGACCAGCGGGTTGTCGGTCACCGCATTGGCCTCGCGCAGCAGGACCAGCGCAGCATGGCGCAACTGGTCGAGACAGGCGCCCACCACCTGCGGCTGGCAGCGCAGGCAGTACGGGTCCTGCACGCGATCGTCACCCTCGAGGTGGCTGGTGCGGATCGCGCTGCCGGCCAGCAGGCGCCGGTAGTACTCGGCCACGTCGATCTGTCCAGGCTGGCCGCGCAATTCGTGGATGCGCGGATCGAACGGACCGTCGCTGCCGCGTGCGGCATCGACCGTCAGCGCGCCGATCACGAGCGCCGATTCGAGCACCGGCTCGAACGTGAACAGTGCGTGCAGCGCCATGGCGGTCGAGACCTGGGTGCCGTTGATCAGCGCCAGGCCTTCCTTGGCTTCGAGCGCGAGCGGCGTCAGGCCCGCTGCTCGCAGCGCTTCGCCCGCGGGGCGGCGCGCGCCGTCGACCACGCACTCGCCCTCGCCCATCAGCGCCAAGGTCATGTGTGCCAGCGGCGCCAGGTCGCCCGAGGCGCCGACCGATCCCTGACTCGGGATCAGCGGCACCAGGCCGGCATTGAACGCCGTGATCAGCGACTCGATCACGAGCGGCCGCACGCCGGAGTGGCCACGCGCCAGGCTCGCGGCCTTGAGTGCGAGGACCAGACGCACGATCGGCGCGGCCATCGGCTCGCCGACACCCACGCTATGCGAGCGGATCAGGTTGCGCTGCAGTGTGGCGAGGTCCTCGGCGCCGATCCGGGTGGACGCGAGCTTGCCGAACCCGGTGTTCACGCCGTAGACCGCGGACCTCCCTGCCGCGGCGGCCTGCACCACGGCCGCACTTCGCTTGACCGCAGCCCAGGCGCCGGCGTCGAGTTCGATCGCCTCGCCGCCGCGATGGATGGCGAGCAGCTGGTCGAGCGTCAGCCCTCCGGCAACGATGCGCATCAGCGGCCCAGCATCGGCAGATTCATGTTGTGCTCGCGCGCGCAGGCCACGGCCTCCTCATAGCCCGCATCGGCATGGCGCATCACGCCGGTGCCCGGGTCGTTCCACAGCACGCGCTCGATGCGCTTGGCCGCGGCGTCGGTGCCGTCGCAGACGATCACCACGCCAGCATGCTGCGAGTAGCCCATGCCGACGCCGCCGCCATGGTGCAGCGACACCCACGTCGCCCCGCCCGCGGTATTGAGCAGCGCGTTGAGCAGCGGCCAGTCGGAAACCGCGTCGCTGCCGTCCATCATCGATTCGGTCTCGCGATTGGGCGAGGCCACCGAGCCGCTGTCCAGGTGATCGCGGCCGATCACGATCGGGGCCTTCAGCTCGCCTGACTTGACCATCGCGTTGAACGCGAGCCCCGCGCGGTGGCGTTCGCCCAGCCCGATCCAGCAGATCCGCGCCGGAAGACCCTGGAAGGCGATGCGCTCCTCGGCCATGTCGAGCCAGCGGTGCAGGTGCTTGTCCTCGGGGAACAGTTCCTTCATCTTGGCGTCGGTCTTGCGGATGTCTTCCGGATCGCCGGACAGCGCGACCCAGCGGAACGGCCCCTTGCCGCGGCAGAACAGCGGCCGGATGTAGGCCGGCACGAAACCGGGGAAGTCGAAGGCGTTGGCCACGCCCTGGTCGAACGCGACCTGGCGGATGTTGTTGCCGTAGTCGACGGTGGGCACACCCATCGCCTGGAAGGCGAGCATCGCCTTGACGTGCACCGCACAGCTCTTCGCTGCCGCGTCGCGCAGCGCCGCATGCTGCGACGAGTCGCCCTGCGCTGCACGCCAGCGTTCGACCGTCCAGCCTACGTGCA
>JAOUIM010000407.1 GCA_029884035.1 Aquincola sp.
TTGCCCGCGGTCACGCTGCCGTCGGGCTTGACGACACCCTTCAGCTTCGCGAGCGCGTCGAGGCTGGTCTCGCGCGGGTGTTCGTCCTTCACGACGACGAGCGGCTCGCCCTTCTTCTGCGCGATCTCGACCGGCGTGATCTCGGCGTCGAAGAAGCCGCGCTGCTGCGCCGCCACGGCCTTCTGCTGCGACGCGAGCGCCATGCGGTCCTGCGCCGCGCGTTCAATCTTGAAGTCGGCGGCCACGTTCTCGGCCGTCTCGGGCATCGAGTCGACCCCGTACTGTTCCTTCATCAGCCTGTTGACGAAGCGCCAGCCGATCGTCGTGTCGTAGACCGCGTTGCTGCGCGAGAACGCGGTCTCCGCCTTGGGCATCACGAAGGGCGCGCGGCTCATGCTCTCGACACCGCCGGCGATCACCAGTTGCGCCTCGCCGGCCTTGATCGCGCGCGCCGCCGTGCCCACCGCGTCCATGCCCGAGCCGCACAGGCGGTTGATCGTGGCGCCCGGCACGTCCTTGGGCAGGCCGGCGAGCAGCAGGCTCATGCGCGCGACGTTGCGGTTGTCCTCGCCGGCCTGATTGGCGCAGCCGTAGAGCACGTCGGCGACCGCGGCCCAATCGACCTTCGGGTTACGCGCCATCAGCGCACGCAACGGGATCGCGCCCAGGTCGTCGGTGCGCACCGACGACAGCGCGCCGCCGTAGCGGCCGAAGGGGGTGCGGATCGCGTCGCAGATGTAGGCGTGATTCATGGGGGCCAGTCAGGTCGGTGCGGCCGCACGGCGCAGCCAGGGGCTCGCGCGATAGCGCTCGCCGCGGTAGTGCGCATCGAGCGCATCGAGCAGCGCGACGACTTCGCGCGCGTTCCACCAGGCGAGCCACTCGAACGGCCCGCGCGGGTAGTTGACCCCGAGCCGCATCGACGCATCGGCGTCGGTGACGCTGCACACGCCTTGCTGTACGGCGTCGGCCGCCTCGTTGATCAGCATCGCGATCGTGCGCGCGACCACGAGGCCTGGCGCGTCGGCGAGCGGCAACGGCACGAAGCCGAACGCGGCCAGCCAGGCCGGTGCCTGCGTGCGCCATGCCTGGCTCGCAGCGCCGGCCGTGGCATAGGCCAGTGCGGTGCCCGCGGGCGGGGGCAGGACGCCCGGCCGGTCGAACACCACCACGTCACGAAGCCCCCACCTGGCCGCGAGTTCGTCGGCGCAGCGGCCATCGGTGAGCACGAGCCGCGCCCCGTCGATCGCCACGCCGGTCCAGTCCGAGTCGCGCGCCCGTGCAGGGCCCCAGCCCTGCGCCGCGAGCGCCTTGGTGGCGGCCTGCTCCAGTGCGTCGGCGATCGACCCTTCGCCATGCACCACGACTTCGCGCGCGGTGGCCGGTGCGTCGTGCAGTGCCATCGGCAGTGGCGGCACGCCGGCGCCGTCACCCTGGTAGTGGTAGAAGCCACGCCCGCTCTTGCGTCCCAGCAGGCCGCCGTCGACCATCTCGCGCTGCACCAGCGACGGCCGGTAGCGCGCGTCGTAGAAGTTGGCCTCGTACACCGAACTCGTGACCGCGAAGTTGGTGTCGTGGCCGATCAGGTCCATCAACTCGCACGGTCCCATTCGGAACCCCGCTGCCCTGATGCAGGCGTCGAGCACCTGTGGCGCCGCGGCCTGCTCGAGCAGCAGTGCAAGCGCCTCGGCGTAGAACGGCCGCGCGATGCGGTTGACGATGAAACCCGGCGTGCTCTTCGTGCGCACCGGCACCTTGCCCCAGGCCTTGGCGAGGTCGAAAACCGCCTCTGCCACGTGCGGGTCGGTCTGCAGCCCCGACACCACTTCGACCAGCTTCATCAGTGGCACCGGGTTGAAGAAGTGCATGCCGACCAGGCGTCCCGGGTGCTCGAGACCGTTGGCGATCGCGGTGACCGAGATCGACGACGTGTTGGTTGCGAGAACACATTGCGGCGAGACCAGCGACTCGAGCTGCTGGAACAGGCCGCGCTTGAGTTCCAGGTTCTCGACGATCGCCTCGACCACCAGCAGCACGTGCGTCGCGACCTCGAGCGCGGCGATCGGCTCGATGCGCGACAGGATCGTCTGCGCCGCCTCGTCGGTGAGCTTGCCCTTGACCACCAGGCCCTCGAACGTGGTCTCGAGTGCCGCCTTGGCCTCCCGCGCCACGCCCTCGCGCGCATCGAACAACAGCACGGCGTGGCCAGCCTGCGCTGCGACCTGCGCGATGCCCGCGCCCATGATGCCGGCGCCGACCACCAGCATCTGCGAGCCCCTGAGCTGGATCGTCATGTCGCGGATTCCCAATGGGGTGGACGCTTGGCGAGGAACGCGGCAAATCCCTCGCGGGCTTCGTCGCTGCCGCGTACGCGGCTGATCGTCTGGGCGGTGAGCTCGCGCACTTCGGGCGTGATCGGGCCGACCTCGAGTTGCGCGAACAGCTGCTTGATCTCGCGTTGCGCGTTCGGCCCGCCGCTGAGCAGTTGTGCCACCGCGGCATCGACCGCGGCGTCGAGCGCCGCCAAGGGCACGACCTGCTGCACGAGCCCGATCGCGAGCGCCTCGGCCGCACCGATGCGCGCGGTCGTGAGCGCCAGGCGCCGCGCCTGGCGCTTGCCGACGGCGTTCGTCACGTACGGGCCGATCACGGCGGGCAGGATGCCAAATCGCGCCTCGCTGACCGAGAAACTGGCGTTGTCGGCGGCGATCGCGATGTCGCAGGCGCAGGCCAGGCCGACGCCACCGCCGAGCGCCGCGCCCTGCACGCGCGCGACGGTGGGCTTCGGGCAGGCCTCGATGCGCGCGAGCATCGAGGCAAACCTGCGCGCGTCCTCGAGATTCCACTCGCGCGAGGCGGTGCTCGCGCGCTGCATCCATTGCAGGTCGGCGCCGGCGCTGAAGTGCTTGCCGTCGCCGGCGAGCACGACCACCCGCACGGATACATCGCCCTGGAGCCGCGCGAACGCGGCGTCGATCTCGGCAATCATCGCTTCGTCGAACGCGTTGAACACTGCCGGGCGCACCATCGTGACCTGGGCCACACCTGGTGCGCGCATGCTGACTGTGAGGCTGGACATCAGTAAGTCTCCAGGTGCAGGCGGCCTTCGCGTTTCAATGCCGCACCGAGGGCGCTCCAGTCGTGGCCCGCGCCCTGCGCGATGTCGCGCAGCGCGAGCACCACGCCTTCTTCCATCGATTTCAGGCCGCAGACATAGAAGTAGGCGTTGGGGTCGGCGAGCAGCGCGGCCAGGTCGGCGGCGCGTTCGCGCATGCGGTCCTGCACGTAGGTCTTGGGCTGGCCCGGTGTGCGGCTGAAGGCGAAGTTGATGTCGATGAAGTCCTTGGGCAGGTTCTGCAGCGGGCCGAAGTAGGGCAGTTCCTCCTTGGTGCGCGCGCCGAAGAACAGCATCAGCTTGCCGCCTTCGAACTTGCCCGAGGCGCGCAGGCGCCGTCGCCACTCGGTCATCGCCCGCATCGGCGCGCTGCCGGTGCCGGTGCAGATCAT
>JAOUIM010000042.1 GCA_029884035.1 Aquincola sp.
AGGGCGCGAATTTCGTACGCGGCCGGCATGCCGCCGAGTCCGGCACCGATGATCACGATATGGGCCATGGAGGTCTCCTTTGGGATGTCGGGGCTGCCGCGCTCACGCGGTGACCCCCAGATGCGAGCGCACCCAGCGCACGAGGTTGCCGGCGGCGATCGCCCCATTGTGGCGTGCCACCTCCTTGCCACCAGCAAAGAGGATCAGCGTCGGAATGCTGCGGATGCGGTGGCGCACGCTCACCTGCGGATTGGCGTCGGTGTCGACCTTGGCGAATCGTACGCGCGGCAGATCCCTGGCGGCCTGCTCGAACTGCGGCGCCATCGCGCGGCACGGTCCGCACCATTCGGCCCAGAAGTCGGCGAGCACGGGCAGTTCGGTGCCCGCGACGAACTTGTCGAACGTCGCGTCCGAGAGTGCGACCGGCTTGGGCGCCAACAATTCGGTGCTGCAGCGGCCGCACACCACGTGGTGCTCGAGACGCTCCTCGGGCAGCCGGTTGGTGACGCCGCATTGCGGGCAGACGAGATGAACAGTCATGGCAGCTCCGCGATCAGGTGCCCGGCCGGAAGCCGAGCTTGCGCACGATCTGCTCCATCAGGCACCACTTCGTGATGCCGCTTTGCAGCAGGTTGACGCCGACGAAGGCGGTGAAGGCGAGCCACCAGGGGCTCACGAAGATCGGGCTGCCTGGAATGCCCAGCGCGAGCGACAGCAGGATGAAGGTCCCGGCGACGATGCGCACGATTTGCCAAGATGACATGGTCAGACTCCTTGAGGGTTGGGTTGCGAGGTCGGCGTCGGCGGCATCAGCGCGTGCAGCCGGTGGCGGTAGGCCACGTAGTACAGCAGCGGGATCACGACGAGCGTCAGCAGCGTCGAGACGAAGATGCCGAAGATCAGCGAGATCGCCAACCCGTTGAAGATCGGGTCGTCGAGGATGAAGAAGGCGCCGAGCATGGCGGCCAGCCCGGTCAGCGCGATCGGTTGTGCGCGTGTGACCGCCGAGTGCACGATGGCGCGGCGGAACTCGACGCCCTCGCGCACCTGCAGGTTGATGAAATCCACCAGCAGGATCGAGTTGCGCACGATGATGCCCGCCAGCGCGATCATGCCGATCATGCTGGTGGCGGTGTACTGGGCACCGAGAAGCGCGTGGCCAGGCATCACGCCGATGATGGTCAGCGGAATCGGCGCCATGATGATGAGCGGCGTCAAGTACGAGCCGAACTGCGCCACCACCAGCAGGTAGATCAGCACCAGGCCCACGGCATACGCCGCGCCCATGTCGCGGAAGGTCTCGTAGGTGATCTGCCACTCGCCGTCCCACTTGAGGGTGTAGCCGCGGTAGGGATCGGACGGCTGGCGGATGAAGGTCTCGCCGAGCGCGCTGCCGCCCGGCGTGGCGATCTTCGCAAGCTCGCTGCGCATCGCAAACATGCCGTACAGCGGGCTGTCGAGTGACCCGGCCATGTCGCCGGTCACGTAGTTCACCGGCAGCAGGTCCTTGTGGAACACGGGTTGCTCGCGCAGCGTATCGGTGGCCGTGACGAGTTCGCGGATCGGCACCAGGCGGCCCGCCGCCGAACGCACCGTGAGCGCGAGCAGTGCGTCCAAATCACCCTGCCGCTCCGCCGGCAGCTGGATGGTGGCGGCCGCCGGGTACTTGCTCTGATCGTGCAGGTAGGCGGTGGCCTCGCCGGCCAGCCCGGCGCGCAGCGTGGTCACGATGGCTTGTTGAGGCACACCCAGCATCGCGGCCTTGCGGCGGTCGACCACCAGCAGCGTGCGTGGCGCGGCGGCTAGGCTCGAGTCGTCGACGTCCACCACGTTCGGCGTCTTCTCGAAAACGGCGCGCACGGCCTTGGCGACCAGGCGACGCCCTTCGGCTTCCGGGCCATAGATCTCGGCGACGATCGGCGAGAGCACCGGCGGCCCGGGGGGCACCTCCACCACCTTGACGTTCGCGCCATGGCGAGCGCCGATGGCCTGCAGCACCGGGCGCAGCCGCATCGCGATCGCGTGGCTCTGCTCGCTGCGGTGGTGCTTGTCGACGAGGTTGACCTGCAGGTCGCCGACGTCGCCGCCGCTGCGCAGGTTGTACTGGCGCACGAGGCCGTTGAAGTTGATCGGGCTCGCAGTGCCGGCATAGGCCTGGTAGTCGGTCACCTCGGGCACCGTCGCGAGTTCGGCGCCCAGTTCGTGCAGCACGGCCGCGGTGCGCTCCACCGGCGTGCCGGCGGGCATGTCCACGACCACCTGGAACTCCGACTTGTTGTCGAAGGGCAGCATCTTGAGCCGCACGAGCCCCACCGCAGGCAGCACCAGCGAGACGACGATCAGCGCTGCGATGCCGATCCACAGCCAACGACGGTGGCGCGCGCCGCGCCTGTCGTCGAGCAATGGCCGGAACACGCGCTCGAACACCGGCCCAAGCCTGCCGGCCAAGCCGTGACCACCGACATGCGCTGCGGTGTCCGCGTCCGGCGCCGGCACATGCTTCATCCACAGCCTCGCGAGCCATGGTGTCACGACGAAGGCGATCGCCAGCGACAGCAGCATGCCCATGCTGGCGTTGATCGGGATCGGCGCCATGTACGGGCCCATCAGCCCGCTGACAAAGGCCATCGGCAGCAGCGCGGCGATCACCGTCAGCGTGGCCAGGATCGTGGGGCCGCCCACCTCGTCGACCGCGGCGGGAATGATCTGCGACAGTGGCCGCCCCGGATGGTGATGCTGGTGGCGGTGGATGTTCTCGACCACCACGATCGCGTCGTCGACGAGGATCCCGATCGAGAAGATCAGCGCGAACAACGACACGCGATTGAGCGTGAAGCCCCAGGCCCACGAGGCGAACAGCGTAACCGTCAGCGTGAGGATCACCGCGCTGCCGACGATGGCGGCCTCGCGCCGTCCCAGGGCGAAGAACACCAGCGCCACCACCGACGCGGTGGCAAACAACAGCTTCTGGATCAGCTTGGTGGCCTTGTCGTTGGCGGTGGCGCCGTAGTTGCGCGTCGTGGCGACCTCGACGTCGTGCGGGATCACCGTGTTGCGCAGGCTCGCCATGCGCTGGACCAGCGCGTCGGCCACATCGATCGCGTTCTCGCCCGGTTTCTTCGTGACGGCGATCGTCACCGCCGGGAATTCGCCCGCGCTGGCGCCGGTGGTGCCGTGCCACACGTACTCCACGGGCGGCATCGGGCCGTCACGCACCGCGGCCACGTCGGCCAGGAACACCGGCCGGCCGCCCTGCACACCGACGACCAGCTCGCCCACCTCGCGGGCATCGCGCAGGAACGGGCCCGATTCGATGGCCACGCTGCGATTGCCCGCGAGCAGTTCGCCGGTGGGCAGGCCGAGGTTGGCCGACTGCAACGCGCGACGCAGGTCGTCGACCGTCACGCCGGCGCCGGCCATGCGCTGCGGATCGATCTCGACTCGCACCGCGCGGCCCGGGCCGCCGATCGTGCGGACTTCGCGCGTGCCGGCCACGCGCTTGAGATCGGCCTCCACGCTGTGCGCGACCCGCTCGAGGTCGAAGCTGCCGGCGGTCGTGCCGCGGCTGAAGAGCGTGAAGCTGACGATCGGCACGTCGTCGATGCCCTTGGGCTTGATGATCGGATCGAGCACCCCGAGGCCCTTGGGCAGCCAGTCGGCGTTCGCGTTGACGGTGTCGTACAGGCGCACCAGCGCCTCGATGCGCGGCACGCCGACCTTGTACTGGACCGTGACGATGGACAGGCCCGGCCGCGACACCGACATCACATGCTCGATGCCTGTAATCTGGGACAGGACCTGCTCGGCCGGCGTCGACACCATCTGCTCGACGTCCTTCGCGCTCGCCCCCGGGAAGGGGATGATCACGTTGGCCATCGTGACGTTGATCTGCGGCTCTTCCTCGCGCGGTGTCACTGCCACTGCGAAGAAGCCGAGCAGCAGCGCCACCAGCGCGAGCAGCGGGGTGATCTGCGCCGCCTGGAAGGCCGCAGCGATGCGACCGGAGATGCCGAGTCGGGGGAGGGTGGTCGAGGACATCGCGTCGCGCCTCAGCGGGTCTTGGCCGCGGCCTGCGGATCCGCCGCCACACGCTCGCCGGCGGCCAGCCCGCTCAGGACCTCGACGCGCTCGCCGTCACTGCGGCCCAGGCGCACCTGACGCAGCAGTGCCCGGCCCTGAGCGTCGAGCACATACAGACCCGTCATCTCGGCGCGCCGCACCACGGCGCTCACGGGTACCCAGGGACTCGCGGCTCGCGCGGCCGTGCCATCGTCGGCGCTCGGCAACCACAAACGTGCGAACTGGCCTGGGGCGACACCGGTGAGACCGGCCGCCAGTTCGGCGCGCACGGTGACGGTGTGCGTGGCCGCGTCGGCCGCGGGCAGGACCTGCACGCGAGCAGGCGCCTGCACGCGCTGGGCGGCGGGCAGGGCAGGCAGCTCCACACGCACCAGGCTGCCGCTGGCCACCCGCGCCGCGCTCGATTGCGGCACTGCCGCAGCCACGCGCAGCGCGGCCGGGTCGTACAGCGACACCAGCGCGCGCCCCGGCATCGCCATGTCGCCCAGCGTCACCGGCACGTCGGCCACGATACCCGCGTACGGCGCGCGCACCGAATAGAAGCCCGACTCGGTGATTGCCGCGCCGGCCTGCGCAAGCTGGGCGTTGGCCTGGGCCTGTGCCGCACGGAACTCGGCCTGGGCGCGATCGAGCGCAGCGGCGCTGATGAAGCGATCTTCGAAGAGCTTCTTCTGGCGCTCGAAGTCCTTGGTTGCGACGTCCAGCGAGGCCTTGGCCGCATTCACCTGGGCCTGGCTGGCGGCAGCGTTCTGGCTGGCGGCGCGGGCGTCGATCTGCACCAGCAATTGGCCGGCCGCGACGCGGTCGCCCGCCTTGACCTGCAGCTTGACGATGGCGCCTTGCACCTGCGCGGCGATCACCGTCTGGCGCAGCGCCTCGACCACACCGTCATAGGCGCTCGTGGCCGCGGCGCTGGCCGACTGCGCGGTGACGGTGGCCAGCTCGGCAGCCCCCGCCGGTGGTACGGCGACGAAGAGTGCGGCGGCCAGCAAGGGGCCAAGGTGCTTGGTTTGCATGGTGAGAGTCGACATTCAGGCTGGACATTCGGTTCGGGTGTGTTTATTATTTGCGCAAACACGCAAATACGCAAGCATCAAATGATTGGAGCATGATGGCGGTTCAACGAACACCCGCCTGCCCGCTGATGGAGAACCTGTCACCTGAAGCCCTGATGCAGGTGGCGGCCTACTTTCAGGCGCTCTCGGAACCGACGCGGCTGCAGATCCTCAATCTGCTTCGCCGCGAGGAGAAGAGCGTCGGCGAACTGGCTGCCGCCACCGGCTATTCGGCCGCGAACGTGTCGCGCCACCTCGCGCTGATGGCCCAGCACGGCCTGCTGGCACGCCAGAGCCGCGGCACCAGCGTCTACTACCGCATCGCCGACCCGGCGATCTACGAGCTGTGCAACCTGGTGTGCGACAACCTGGCGCGGCGCTTCGACAGCACCAGTGCGCAACGCGCGGCGTTCGCACCCGCGGCACGCCGGCGCGGCGCGACGCGATAGACATTGCGTGCCGGCCGCACGGGCGCCGGGCCGCGTCAGCGCGAGATGCGCACGATGCGTCCGTCGTCGGTCAGCAGATACAGCCAGCCATCGGGGCCCTGGCGCACGTGGCGGATGCGCTTGCCGAGCGCCGCGACGACGCCCACCGATTCGCGCGTGCTGACGTTGTCGCCCGCGTCGAGCGCGACGCGCCACAGCGTCTGCCCGGCCAGCGCGCCGACGAAGATGTTGCCCTGCCACTCGGGGAAGCCTGCACCGTCGTAGAACGTCATGCCCGACGGCGCGGTCGAAGTCGGCACCCAGTAGGTCTTCGGTTCCTCGTAGGCCGGCGCATGCGTGCCGCCGTTGACGCGACAGGCGTCGCCCACGGGTGAGCCATAGGGGCAGCCGTAGCTCACCAACGGCCAGCCGTAATTGCGACCGGGCAGCACGCGGTTGAGCTCGTCGCCGCCCTGCGGGCCGTGCTCGGTGAGCCACAGGTCGCTGGTGCCCGGCTTGACCGCCGCACCCTGCGGGTTTCGGTGGCCGATGCTGTAAAGGCCCGGCAGCGCGCCGGGCACGGCGATCACCGGATTGTCGAGCGGGACGCTGCCGTCGCGGTTCAGGCGAACCACCTTGCCGGTCGTGCGCGCCACGTTTTGCGCCCACTGCGTGCCAGGGTTCCCCGGGTCGTCCTGGCCGCGCTCGCCGGCCGTCACGTACAGCGTCTTGTCGGGCCGGAACGCGATGCGCGAGCCGTAATGCACGCTGCTGTTGACCTTGGGCGTCTGCTGCCACAGCAGGGTCACGTTCTGCAGTGCGTTGCCCACCAGGCGGCCACGCGCCAGCGCGGTGCCCGCGCCGCCCGCACCGTCCTCGGAAAACGTGAAGTAGACCCAGGGATCGGTGGCGTAGTCGGGGTCGAGGGCCACGTCGAGCAGGCCGCCCTGGCCGCCGCTGTTGACCGCGGGCACGCCGCTGATCGTGGCATCCACCGCCGAACCATCGGCGCTCACGATCACCATCGTGCCGGCTTTCTGCGTCACGAGCATGCGCCCGTCCGGCAGGAAGGCCATGCCCCAGGGGCTGTCGAGCTGCACGCCGAGCACCGTGGCCAGCGGCGGGCCGCTGGGCGGCGGATTGCCGCCGCCCCCAGGCGAGCCGGCGCTGCCGCCCCCGCCACCACAGGCGGCTATGCCCGCAGCCACGGCGAAGGCGAACGTGACGGAAAAACGCAACAAGGAGCGGCGCAAGGTCGGCATGCCGACAAGACTACGCGCGCTGCGCGCGCGTCGGTGCAACGACTTGAAAGCGCGATGGTGGCGTGGCGTGCGGTTCGGCGCGTCCGATCGTCGCGAACAGGTCTTTCGGATCGCTCAGGCGAGGCACCAGCTGCAATGTGTCACCGATGCCCAGCTCGCGTGCCGTGTCCATGAGGAACCGCAGCGTGCTCATGTCCTCGAGCGCGAAGCCCACCGAGTCGAACACGGTGACCTGGTCCGCGCCGGTGCGGCCCGTGGCCCGACCCGCGAGCACCTGCCACAGTTCGGTCACCGCGAAGTCGGCCGGCATCTGCTGCAGGTCGCCCTCGACGCGCGTCTGCGGCTCGTACTCGACGAACACTGCTGAACGGCTCATGACTTCGGGGTGCAGCTCGGTCTTGCCCGGGCAGTCGCCGCCCACGGCGTTCAGGTGCATGCCCGGCTCGAGCATCTCGGGTGTGACGATGGTCGCGCGTGTCTTGTCGGCCGTCACCGTGGTCACGATGTCGGCGCCGCGCGCCGCCTCGGCGCCGCTGGCGCAGACGATCAGTTCGAGCCCCTGGCCTTGCAGGTTGCGCACCAGCTTGTCCGTCGCACGGCGATCGGTGTCGAACAGGCGCAGCGTGCGGATGCCCACGAGGTCACGGAATGCGATCGCCTGGAACTCGCTTTGCGCGCCGTTGCCGATGAGCGCCATCACGCGGCTGCCGGGGCGCGCCAGTGCGCGCGCCGCGACCGCCGACATCGCCGCGGTGCGGATCGCGGTCGGCAGCGTCAGTTCGGCAAGCAGGCGCGGCGCGCCGGTGGCCACATCGGCCAGCACGCCGAACGCCATCACGGTCGAGGCGCCGATGTGCGTGTTCTTCGGGTGGCCGTTGACGTACTTGAACGCGTACCACTGCGCATCGGCGACCGGCATCAGCTCGATCACGCCGTCGCTCGAGTGGCTGGCGACGCGCGCGGTCTTGTCGAAGTCGCCCCAGCGCTGGAAGTCGGCCTCGATGCGCTGTGCCACGCCCGCCAGGCAGTCGGCAAGGCCCACGCGCGCAACGAGGCGCCCGACCTCGGGGGCGCCGAGGTACAGCGTGTCGGTGTCGAAGGGTGGGCGGCGTGTCGTCATGTCGGGTCCATCGCGGGAATTCGTTCGATGGCTCCAGTCTGCCGATGCCCTGAGTCAATCAAAAGAGCAATAAATAGCTCAATAGACCAGAGAACTGTCGTATTGACGGGTATCCGATGACGATTTGAACGGTTTCAGAGTCACAGATTGCCGGCAAACAGCCGGCGCACGAAGAGATCCCTGAAGCTGTGCGCTTCGGTCAGTCCCAGCCGCTCGAGGTACGACCGCGGCGCTTCCTTGCCCTCCCACACGCTCTTGAGCGTCATCTCGACCAATTCCATCGGGTGAGCCGACGCGTGCTTGAGCTTCTTCAACGCACGCACGATGTGCAGCTCGTCGTCGGTGAGGTCGGTGCCGAACGGGAAGTCCGGCAGCAGCCCGGCCTGCGCCCAGGGACTCAGCTTGTCGTCGAGCACCTGGGGCAGGTTGTGGCGGTAGCGTTCGGGCACCTCGTAGCCGCGCGGCAGCTTGCCGTGCGCCTTCGCCTGCCGCACGAGGTCGTCCTGGAAACGCGAGTCCGCCACCGCGATCAGCCGCTGGATCACTTCGCTGTCGGGCTGGCCGCGCAGGTCCGCGGCGCCGTACTCGGTGACGACGATGTCGCGCAGGTGGCGCGGGATCGTCACGTGGCCGTAGCTCCAGACGATGCTGCTCTTCAGGCCGTCCTTGTTGTCGTGCGTGGCTCGCAGCATCATCACCAGCCTCGCATCGGGCAGGGCATGGGCCATCGCGACGAAGTTGTACTGGCCGCCGACGCCGCTGACCACCTCGCCGGACTCGAGCGCATCGCTGACGGCCGCACCGAGCGCGGTGACCATCATGGTCGTGTTCATGAAGCGCGCCTTGCGCCGCTGCGCGCACTTGAGTTCGCCGGGCCCGGCGCTCGTGCTGTAGAGCTGGTTGATGAAGTCGATGCGCGTCATGTCGATCTTGGCCAGCTCCTGCGGCGGCATCGTCCGCAGCCGTTCGTAGAAGTCCTGCGGGCCGATGAAGAAGCCGCCGGTCATGAAGATGCCCGAGGTCAGGCGCGTGCCCAGCATCTGTGTCGCCACGGCCTCGAAGTTCTCCTCGTCCAGCAGGTTCGTGCTGCAGCGCATGTCGCCGAGCACGAGCTTCTCGCCGTCGAGCCTGACCTCGGGACGCACGATGCCGAAACGCTGCAGGAACGCGAGGTCGCGCGCGTCGAGCGGCGAGCGCACGCGGCCCACGTCGAGCAGCGCGCGCAGCGTCTCGGGCGCGACGGTCGTCTCGGCGATGCGGCCGCTGTTGATCAGCTCCTGCAGCACCGTGTCGCCGAACACCTCGCGCCGGACGATGCCAGCCTCGATCAGGCGCAGGAAGCCGTTGACGAACATCTCGGAGCAGCCGTACAGGCCGCGGTCGAAACGGCCAAGCTCGCGGCCTTCGACGCCGTCGGGACACAGGCTCTCGAGCATGCGCCGGAACTCGGCACCATGGCGGTCGCGCACGATCAGCCCCTGCGCGATCGCGTCGCCCAGCGAGCCGATGCCGATCTGCAGCGTGCCGCCGTCGGCCACCAGGCTCGCGGCATGTAGGCCGATGGCGTAGTCGGCGTGCGTGACCTTGTTGTTGGGCGCGCCGAACAACGTATGCGTGGCCGCAGGGTCGGTGACGACGATGTCGAACATCGCGGGTGCCACTTCGGCACCGTTGGGCATGAAGGGCATCTTGCGGTTGACGACGGCGATCTTGAGCAGCGGCTTGCCAAGCTGTGCGTACCGCTCGATGACCTCGGAGGTCACGTCCGGGTTGCTCGACAGCGACAGTCGCATCGACTTGCCCTCGCCACGTGCGGCGACCGCCTGGGCAATGACGTTCATCCCCTGCACGTCCATGTCGCGCGCGACGAACGTGTAGTTGGTCGAGATGTAGCCCTGCTGCGCAGCGGCATTGCCGAGGTAGTCGCCGGTCTTCATGAAGAATTCGCGCACCTCGATGTTCGGCGGCAGCGCCTTCGCGCGCAGGTCCACCATGTAATCGAGATCGGGGTAGTCGCCGAAGATGCGATGCACCAGCGGCTCGAGGAAATGCTGCTCGAGCTCGCTGTGTCCGACAGGCTTGCCCAGCGACAGGGCAGTGATGATTCGCAATTTGCGCGCCGGGTTGGCCTTGACGCGGCGGTACAGCGCGTTGACGAGCGGATTGGGCTTGCCGATGCCCAGCGGCAATCCGAGCACGATCTCACCCTGGATCGTGTCGAGAACATGGTCGACCGCAGCGTCGATGCGGTCGATGTATAGCGCGGCGGCGCTCATTCCGGTCTCCTTGTGTGTCAGGCGTTTCACTCTCGCGCGAGTGCGGCCTGCACGTCTTGAGCCGGCGCAATCACGATGCGTGCCACCCTTTCGCGCCGGTCCAGAGTTTGACTCTTGCGCGGCGCGAGCCGTCCGATAGCGTCAGGAGGCCCTACAGATTGACCGCCGTTTCGACGACCATCTGTAGCCGCTGTTGCCCTTGCCATTCGTCGAGCGACAGGCGATAGGCCACGCGCACGCGCTCGGCCACGGGCTCGACGCGGCCGAACCAGATCGCGTCGCGCAGCTGCCCCTGGTGGCGCACGCGCAACTTCAGGTGCTTGTCGGCCACCAGCCGCTGCTGCACCACGTCGACGTCGTCGCAGAACACGGGTGACTCGAAGGCTTGGCCCCAGACCTGCGCGTCGAGCGTGGACACGGTCTCGGCGTTGAAGTACTCGAGCGCCAGCGGACCGTCGGTGGGCAGGCGCCGCTGCAGCGTGGCTTCATCGAGCCACTCGCGCGCGACCTGTTGAAGCGCGGCGTCGAAGGCCTCGAAGTGCGCCGCATCGAGCGAGCAGCCCGCAGCCATCGCGTGGCCGCCGAAACGCCGCAGCATGCCAGGGTGCCGCTTGGCGACGAGGTCGAGCGCATCACGCAGGTGGAAGCCCGCGATCGAGCGCCCCGACCCCTTGAGGGACCCGTCCTGCGCCACTGCGAACACGAACGTGGGGCGGTGCACGCGGTCCTTCAGGCGCCCGGCGACGATGCCGACCACGCCTTCGTGGAACCCGGGGTCGAACAAGACGAGTGCCGGTGGCGGCTCGCTCCCCTCGGGCATCAGGCACGCAAGCGCCGCCTGCGCCTGCTCGCGCATGCCGGCCTCGACCTCGCGTCGCTCGCGGTTGATGGCATCGAGCTCGCGCGCGAGGTCCGACGCGCGTCCGGCATCGTCGGTCGCCAGGCACTCGATGCCCAGCGTCATGTCGGCCAGGCGGCCCGCGGCGTTGACCCGTGGGCCGAGCGCGAAGCCCAAGTCGAATGCTGCGGCGCGCCGCGGATCGCGCGAGGCCGCGGCGAACAGTGCCGCGACGCCCGGCTGCATGCGCCCGGCCCGCATGCGCCGAAGGCCCTGCGCGACGAGGCGCCGGTTGTTGGCATCGAGCTTGACCACATCGGCGACGGTGCCCAGCGCGACGAGGTCGAGCAGTGCATCGAGCTTGGGCTGGTTTGCCGCGTCGAATCGCCCGCGTGCGCGCAACTCGGCGCGCAGCGCGAGCAGCACGTAGAACATCACGCCCACGCCGGCGAGCGACTTGCTCGCGAACGCATCGCCGGGCTGGTTCGGGTTGACGATCACGTCCGCATCGGGCAGCGCGGGCGCACCGTCGACGAGCGCTGGCAGGTGGTGGTCGGTCACCAGCACGGCCATGCCCAGTTCGTGCGCATGCGCCACCCCCTCGAAACTCGCGACACCGTTGTCGACCGTCACGAGCAGGTGAGGGCGTCGTTGCGCCTGCGCCAGGTCGACGATCGCCGGGGTCAGACCGTAACCGTGCACGCTGCGGTCGGGCACGACGTAGCCGAGCGTGCCCGTTTCGGCGCCTAGCATCGCCAGGCCGCGCAGCGCGACGGCGCAGGCGGTCGCGCCGTCGCAGTCGTAGTCGGCCACGATGCACACCCGCCGCTGCGCGTCGATCGCGTCGGCCAGCAGCCGCGCCGCAGCATCGGCGTTCAACAGCGTCTCCGGCTTGAGCAGGAGCGACAGGCCGTCGTCGAGTTCGTCGACGTGCTTGACGCCGCGCGCCGCGAACAGTCGCGCGAGCAGCGGGTGCACCCCCGCCCGCTCGAGCGCGAACGCGATGCGGGGCGGGACGTCGCGGACGGTGAGCAACATGGACGGGTCAGAGCGACGCGATCAGCGCGCCGGCGCCGGCGTGCCTGGCGGTCAAGCGCTGCCACAGGCTGCGCCGGGTCGGCCTCAGGGAGATCGCGCTGCGCTCGCCGCACAGCGTGAGCAACGTGACGCCTTCCCACCCGTCGCAGTCGATCGCGACCCATGCGTCGCGCCAGGCGGCCCAGTCCCCGGCCAGGGCAGGGGAGCGAAGGCGCGGCTGAAGGCGCGGCGCCGGGCCCGCATCGGCTCGCCCGACGCCGCAGCCCGAGAGCCAGAATGAGTTGACCGGCACGAGGCCGGCTGCCTCGCGCTCGGCATTCAGGGGGTGCGTGTACAGCAGCATCTGGACCTCGTTTTGCAGGCGGCGGACGAGCCGCGCCCCGGGCTGTCCGGGCAGCCAGCGGTCGACGTTGCGCCCGATGACCCGGTCGAGCGACGCCGTCGCCAGGTGCTCGAGGCTGGGGTGCGACGCGTACCAGCGCAGCGGCGCACCCCACGCGAGCGCGAAGCCCTCGCTTTCGAACCAGGGACGGACCGCATCGAACAGGGCACGCGAGGGCGCCTCGTCGAGCGCCAGCGTCGACGGATCCGTCAGGTGCACGCTCTCGGCGCCGACCCGCCAGTGCACTGGCGTGAGCAGGCCCCACGCACGTGCGCCGACCTCGATCCCGTCGGCACGGGCGTCACGGGCAGCCCAGGGTGGGCGGGCCTGCAGATCCGCGGGCCAGCCGAGCGCTCGTGCCAGGGCCCGCTCGTGCGGCGGCACCGGCGTCCACTCGTCACCGTCGTCGCGCGCGTGGGGTTCGGCCGCAGCGAGCCAGCGCTCGAGCCGCGGCAGCGTCAGCATCGCGAGCGCCTCGCGGCCGGCCTCCGACATTGGCGCGGCAAACGGGACGATCAGGTGCATGGCGCCGATTATCCCGGGGGCGCTCAGTTACGATGCCGGCCGCATGGCGACGAGCGCACCCTACGAATGGCAGGTCGGCTGGCGCTACGTGCGTGCCGGCCGCGCCGGCCGCCGCAACGGCTTCATCTCCTTCATCTCGGCGATCTCGATGGCCGGCATCGCGCTGGGTGTGGCGGCGCTGATCGTCGTGCTCTCGGTGATGAATGGCTTTCAGAAGGAGGTGCGCGACCGCATGCTCAGCGTCATCGCGCATGTGGAGTTGTTCGACGCCGCCGGCACCGCGCTGCCCGACTGGAAGGCCGTCGCCGATGCGGCGCGGCGTGCGGCGCCGGACCAGGTCGTCGGCGTGGCACCGTTCGTCACCGCGCAGGTGCTGGTGGCGCGCGGCGAGGACATGCGCGGCGCGCTCGTGCGCGGCATCGTGCCGGCCGACGAGGCGAGCGTGACACCGTTGGCCGAACAGATGCGCGACGGCGCTTTCGCGAAGCTGCAGCCGGGCGAATGGAACATCGTGCTGGGCATCGAGCTGGCGCGCCAGCTCGGCGTGCGCGTCGGCGACAAAGTCACCGTCGTTGCGCCGGGCGGGCAGGTCACGCCCGCCGGCGTGGTGCCACGCTTGAAGCAGTTCACGCTGGCCGGCACCTTCGACAGCGGCCACTACGAGTACGACAGCGCCTATGCCCTGATCCATCTCGACGACGCGGCGCGGCTGTTCCGCACCGAGGGTGCGACCGGCGTGCAGTTGCGGCTCGCCGATCTGCACCAGGCACGCGAGGTTGCCGCGCGCATCGCGCGCGAGATGCCCCCGAACATCAGCGTTCGCGACTGGACCCGCACCAACCGCAACTGGTACGACGCGGTGCAGCTCGAGAAGCGCCTGATGTTCATCATCCTCACGCTGATCGTGGCGGTGGCCGCATTCAACCTCGTTTCCACGCTCGTGATGACGGTGACCGACAAGCGCGCCGACATCGCGATCCTGCGCACGCTCGGCGCGAGTCCGCGCTCCGTGATGGGCATCTTCGTCGTGCAGGGTGCGCTGAACATCGACGTGCTCGTG